>JAQVUQ010000262.1 GCA_028699365.1 bacterium
CATAGGCAAGTATATACAGCAGGCTGCCTCCAAGCAGAAGAACCCTCTCACCGATACGCCCGATCACCCGGCCGTAGCCGAAGATACTTAAGGAGAAGACCACGATGGTAACGCTGAATATCATCTGAGACCGGACAGCGCTGTAGCCGTAGTATTTTATGACCAGCGGCACGAACGCACCCCAGCCCAGGGTGGCACCTATAAGCAGCTCGATAAGTATCGCTGCTGCAAGAATGATATAAGCTCTGTATCGCATAAGTTTTGCCGTCCTCTTGGGTGACATCAGCCTGTCGTCATATCGGCTATGTCATTATACCCTAAAGAGGGAAAAAGGGCACTTAGCATCCTGTTGTTTTTTGCCTCTGGCCGTCACATGATAGACGGCATTTGGATATTCCACTCTTAACGATCTGGCCGTGGCCTTATTATAGCCGCCTCGTGTTAAAAGTAAAGGATTGACCCCCCCAAAGGCTCTAAAGAGAGCAAAAGAGCACGGTTTCAATTGCTGATATAGCCGAAAATCAATCCGGCCATGCCGTAAAGAGCGCTCCGGTCTATCGATTTGCCGCAGGTTATCTTTTTCAGGGTGGGTATATGCACCAGTCTCTTTATCAGTGAATCCGAAAACAGCGGAAAAGCTTTTGAAATCTGGCCGCCCATGACCAGGCACTCCGCCCCGAAATCTTCAATAACGGAAGCCAGAACCTCTCCCATAATAAAACCGACTTCCTCGAAGACCTGCAGGCTTGCCCCGTCCCTTTCCTTTGCCGCCAGAGAAGCTATATCTTTAACATCAATCCGGTTGTACGAACCGTTTTCACCCAGTTCCCGGTATCTGGCCGTAATCCCTTCTCTGGAAAGCCTGTCCTCTACTATGCCTTCTCCATACGGTAAATTCCATAGGCTATAGAGCGGTGTCCGTGAATCCCGGCGCATTATCTTTCCTTCGTTCATGAAGGCCGCGCCTATACCTGTGCCCAGCGTAACGGCCATTACGCGCTTTATGCCTCGGGCATTGCCTGTCCAGGCCTCACCAAGCAGAAAGGCATGGGCATCGCTCTCAAAATATATATGCGTATCTCTGCTCAAGCATAATCGCCCGATAAGCTCCTGCCTTAAATCGAGCCCGCGGATAGCCTTGAACTTGTGGATCATCAGGCTGACTCCGGCCTGGTAATCAAACGGTCCGGGTACGCATAAGCCTATGCCGCTGACGGACAGATTCATACTGCCGGCCTGCTGCAATGCAGCACTTACAGTTTCGGCAAGACACGTAACAATCGCTTCCGCCTCATCGGCGGAAGCGATTGCGGATTTTTGAAGTGTCTCCGGCCATAGCGTGCCCTCCGAGGAAACTACAGCGGATTTCACAAAGGTGCCGCCTACATCAAGAACCACGGCACAACACTTCTCTCCCCTTGCCGGAGTTTCATCATTAAAACGATTTGACGGCATATCGCTCACTCATTTCAAGAGAGTTTTGGTCATTTTGCAAGGCTTATTCCCCAAATTCTCGATTACATACTCTCCAAAGCAGGCAGGCACCACAACAACTTCACTGAAATCCAGACGGAAGCTGCGCTCGTCGTGCTCCTTGGATCGTATCTGCACACTCTCTCCCTCTACCAGACAGAGCACGTGGAACTTACCTGCGGCAGTATCTTCTATCCTTTCGGCAAACTCCAGCCGTTGCAGTTTAAAGAACATATCTTCACGTTCGCCTATGAGAAACTCCGCCCATCCGTCTCCCTCTCTGATCAGCCTTGGCTTCTGATGCAGGTTTTGGGCAACCCAGTCCGCCCTGCGCTCGTCCCTCAAAACGTTCTCGCCGTGCCAGGTATGGATGGGCCGCAGCTTGCCGTTCAAATCTATCCGCAAATAGTCATAGAGCTTGAACGTATAGGAGCCTACGGTACAACTGCCTATCTCCAGCACCACCTGATTGCGCCCGGATCCGTGCACCGTGCCGCCGGGAATAAGGAACTGATCCCCCACACGGCTTGGTATACGGTTGATATACTTCTCGTAATCCACCGACGTCATATCCTTCTCTGACCGCCGGGCTTCTTTAAAGAACTCGTTCTTATCAGCATCGTTCTTCAACCCCATGTGCGTTCCGGCAGACCCGTCTTCCTCCACCTTAACGACATAGTAGCTCTCATCCTGCTGGAACTGCTCTCCAAAGTGCTCCTCAGCGTATGAAGCATGCGGATGCACCTGTATGGACATATGTCCGCCGCCCATCGTATCGTCGTAGTTGAAGCGTATGGGAAAGGCTCCCTTGAACTCTCTGACGCAATCCTCTCCCATGAGGTTTACAGCTTCAGCCGTTGTGAACAGCATGAAGGGTATATCGATAAAACTATCGCCGATTGCTATCTGGACGCTCACTTCAGGCGGTATCATCTCAAAGCTCCAGGCGCAATTCTTCATTTCTTCAGGCAGATGACGAATCTGCTTGACCCATTGGCCTCCCCAGACCCCGGGAATATAAACGGGTTTGGCTCTGACCGGGTACCGCACCAGTGACGACATAACTTTGGCAAGAGTTTCCCCCGGCAGCAGTTTGGGTTCCCCGGATATATTGGCATCCACATAGAAATCGATATCGCCCGCCTTCAGCAACCGGTTTTTCAGTTCATCGGTCACCTCGTAATCTATATAGTACAACCGCCTGAAAATATAGCTTTTTTCACGTGGCAACTCATTATCCCCAAGATTGCGCACCACCCCGCTGTTCACTCTGTGACTGACCTCTTTGTGTGTAAGGTCAAAGTAGATAACGGTATCGTATATCGGCACCAGTTGCTCACCGGCGGCACCGCATCCATAGCAGACAGCAACCTCCGCCGTGCCGTCATCAGCCCGCTTGCAATCCAGCAATGCGCTTTTTGCTTCAGCAACCGCAGTGGAATCAAGAAGATCCTCCAATCTCCACTCATGCAGTTTGCCGAACAGAGATACCGGATCGCGCACGGGATCCACCGGCAGAAACGGACTGATCATGCGCTCGATTTCGGAAGACGCCTTATATAATGCAGCGGCATCGAGAAGCAGAACCCTATAGCCGTCGCTCTCCAGGAGATCTTTAAGCCTGACGGCTATCGCTTTGTAGTCAACGCCGTTACAGCCGTCCAGAGCCATTCTGAACGCAGATGTGCCGGACGCAAGATTCTTCCGCACCAGTTCCCTCAGGAATAACAGAACGTTGTCTTCACCGCTGACAAAAGCATTTACAGCTTCTTTGGGCAGCTCAGGACGGTTCATCGCCTTTGTGTCGTCAAATGGGTACGGGTTAGTCATAAAGCTCATTTTCACTTCTCCTCTGCAATATAATCGTACTCAAAGTTATTTATATAAGCCCATTCCCTCAATTCGGGCAGGGCATTACCTTCTACCAGGGCAAAGTGCTGATTGGTGCCCGCCCCGATAATATCTTCAAAGAGCTTTTCCACCTTCCCCGGAGACTCGAACATTGAATGTGAATAGCCTTTTATGAGATGCGGGCCGGGCAGAGAATTGACTGCTGTGCAAACAACTTTGTACTCGCCCCGGCATTCCGAAAAGTGGACCATAGTCATGGGTCCCGGCGGTATTCTGTACCAGCCGAAGGGAGCCCCGGCATATCTGTATGGAGCCTTGGCGTATCTGGCATCCGGTGCTATTACAACGTTCTCCCTGAATCGTTCATCTGTGTGGTCGAGAGGACCGGCGTGACCGGCACAGAAACGATTATGCGGAGCGTCGATATAAAACGGCTCTACAAAGGTTACATGTTTTCCGGTCATGACTTTCAAAGCCAGGCAGGCAAGTGCCGCTCCCACGTCACCTTCCGGCACCAGGACGGCCCCCCTCTCGTTAAAGCTCTCATGGTAAAACCCGGGCCTCAGGCCTATCTTCTTGTGCAGTTGCGAGTCTATATCGTTGAGAACCGTGGCATCAAGATCCATATCCGTTGCCAGAGATGCCAGACCGATAGACGCCCTGGCCGCCGCAAAGAATTTCGATTCGTCAATCTCAGCGTCAACCTTGTAAAGAGTTTTGAGCCGGTCCATATACGTCCTGACATCTCTGTCGTCTACGGCATCGATATGTTCTTTCAAGGCATCGAAGGAGACAAACGTCAGCTCCGGGCCTACTCTGTTGAAGAATTGATATGGATCGACATAGGTGGACCACATGACTTCGTTGTAACTCTGCAATACGCCGAACCTGGCCCGCCTGAGAACGCCCCCCCTGGCCCCGGCAGCCCGGGCAAAGACTCTGATGCGCTCCAAAGCTCCCTCTCCACTGCCTGCAATCGTTCTCGCCCTTTTGTCCAACCTCTTAATGGAGCCGGAACCTTCCAGCATACCTACCAGGCCGCCGGCCACCAGAAACTGGGCAAAGTCGTCATCGGATACGGCGCTCTCAAAACCTGCCTCTTCCACCGGCAAATAAAACAGCAGAGGCAAATCCGGCATATCACGCAAAAACCTTATCCAGGTGAAATCCTCGGACCAGGACATAAACGTTGCCATTACAAAGTCTACCTCTTC
>JAQVUQ010000263.1 GCA_028699365.1 bacterium
TGTATACCCTTGGCCATTCCTTTATGCCGCCGGGAATACATGCCGGAGGTTTGCGTTATCACGGCATGTCGCCGCTGGTGAGCCTGCTTTACGAGCACAAAGTCATGGAAGCCGTATCTTACCCGCAACTTCCCGTATTTGAGGCCGCGATTCTCTTTGCCAACGAAGAGGGTATCATTCCTGCTCCCGAATCGGCTCACGCCATCAAGGCTGCGATAGACGAAGCCCTGGCCTGCAGAGAGAGCGGAGAGAGCAAGACCATACTTTTCAATCTCAGCGGTAACGGTCAACTGGACCTGGCCTCATACGATGCGTATCTTTCGGGCAAGCTCGAGGACTACGAGTATCCCCAGGAAGCCATAGATGAAGCCATGTGCGAGGTCCCGGTGATTTAGCTTCCACTGTGCCGGTGGAAGCAGGCTGAAGACTGAAGTCTGAAGACTGAAGTTTTGGGTCCGTTTGAAAGTAAGGCACCCGCCTTCGCTCTATGAGCTTCGGCGCGGCAAGCACAGAGATAAATAAAAAAGGATAGCATGCCTGATGGCTTGCATGGGAATCTTGAAACCAATAACCAACAACCAACAACCAACAACCGATGTGCCCTTAGGGCACATTCTCAGGACAGCGCTTGTCCTGATCTTTCTGCTGTCGGGATGGTGGGTGGCGACCGGGACGGCCGCCACCCACATCGATAAAGCCAGAGAGTATGCCGCCTGCGGTCTGCTGGATAAAGCTCTGACGGAGTATCGTGCTGCTCTGGAGGATAATCCCGCGGACAAGTCTCTCCGGTCGGAGATGTCAGGGTTGGAATACAGGGTGCTGAGAAGCAGACTGCCGATAAACAATGAGCTGACGCCGGTTGATGCCGTATCCAGGTTCGGAGATTACAGAGGCTCTTTTGCGGAATGGTCCGGCACGGTGAAATGCTTGCTCCAGTCAGACACGCGTGTCTGTCAGGTGGACACTGAAGACGTTACGGTTAATCTGATCGCACCGGTGGGCGCAGATCTCTCCCCCGGCAAAAGCATCACCTTTATTGTCAAGATCCCTTATGCCCGTGACAAGAACCTGCCGGAGATTGTAGCCGTAACTGCACAGGCGCCGGCCAGGATGATTCCGGTAAAGGACGATGCGGGTGCGCTTCGGCATCATGCCGTAAGAGAGGATTACGAGGAATACAGGCCTCAGGAGGTTGTTGCCGCCAATGACCCGCCGGTAAAGCGTTCTGCAGCCAGACATCAACCGGTAAAAGCAGCAAAAAAGACATCCGTGAGATCGACCGAAGCCGGAAGCAAACGTAACGACCGGGATAAGCCCGGGCAAGGCAGCAGCGCCGGCGTATATATAAAAGCCTATGCAGCCGCAGCAAGATGCTTCAACTCCCGCCTGTCGGAGAAGGATGCCGAGCAGATAGCCGATTACGTTCTCCGTTATTCCGCACAGTACAGTGTCGATCCGCGTCTTATCATGGCGGTGGTAGCCGTGGAATCAGGCTTCAAACCTGCGGCGACCTCTCCTGCAGGTGCTGCCGGACTGGGGCAACTGATGCCCGCTACGGCTGCCGGGTTGGGTATCACCAACAGGTACGATCCGGCCCAGAGCATATGGGGTGCGGTCAGAATCCTGAAGGGGCATATGGATAAGTGGACCGGAAAGGGCAAGGACATCCAGCATGCCCTGGCTCTGGCATGTTATAACGCCGGTCCCGGTGCGGTAAGCAGATACGGAGGCGTACCTCCCTACAGAGAGACGCAGAATTATATTCAGAAGGTTATGTCACTGTATAATGCCTTTTGTGGAGCGCGTTGAGGCTTGCAGGCAGAGTATACAAAACCTGGAGCGTATGGTAAAATAATTACCGGTGTTTAGCCTCAGAATTTACCGTGACGGGTTTAAACGTTGCAGTGGTCAAGCGACTTCTGGGAGCGTTTTTTGTTGCGTTTGCGTGTTTGTATCGTCAGACACTCCGTCTGACAGGATTGAGGAGTAAGGCCATGTGTCCCGTACAAGTTGTCTCGCGTGATCCTGAGAAGAAAAAATATAAGCATATGACGGACCTGGAGATAGCTATCGCTGCTCAAGACGGTGATGTGAAGGCTGTGGAATTTCTGCTTAACAAATACAGGAACCTGGTACGCATGCGGGTGAAATCATATTTTCTTCTTGGAGCAGAGCGTGAGGATATTGTTCAGGAGGGTATGATAGGCCTGTATAAGGCTATTCGTGATTATAAAGGCGATAAGCTGACATCATTCAGATCTTTTGCCGATTTGTGCATTACCCGTCAGATAATAACGGCCATCAAAACAGCCACCCGTCAGAAGAATATTCCGCTCAACTCAGCCATGTCTCTTGATAAACCCGTTTTTGACGATGAATCAAACCGGACACTGGCAGATCTCTATCTCACTGAAACGGTTTGCAACCCAGAGGAAAAGTATGTCAACGACGAGGTCATGATACAAGTGAAGCAGAAGCTCAAGGAAGCCTTAAGCGACCTGGAGTGGAAGGTTCTGCTCTCCTACCTTGACGGCAAATCCTATCGCGAGATGGCCGAGGAACTCAATCAGGGCGTCAAATCAGTTGATAACGCACTATTCAGGATAAAACGCAAAGTAGCCAACAAACTCTGCATTAATATTAATCTTAAGTGAATTACTAAAAGCTGATACAGGGGGGAGGTGAAATATTTGAGAAAAGTGTGCAGACGTGAAATTACAATTCTTGCAGTGGCTTGCGCTCTCCTCTTTGCTGCAGGCAGCATTGTCGGATTAACGGCCGTAAAGGCCGGCGATACGCCAATCTCCCTGTATATATCGGCACCTGAAAGCGGAGCGACCGTTGCAGGGGATGCGACCATGGTATCTGTTGTTTATAATTGCCAGTTGCAGCCTGTAGTATCTCTGGAGCTCTACGTCGACGACCGGTTCTACGATATCTATCAGCCGTCGAAACCGGGGATGCAGGGACAGCATGATTTCAGATGGAATACTCTGTCATGCTCGCAAGGTACACATAAACTGCGTATCAACGCGTACGATGCCGGCGGCAATGTAGCTGTGGCGGAAATCAAGGTTAACGTCAGTGCAGGGCCCGCCGTCACTACTCCTGCTTCCGGAACGGAATCCTCTTCACCGGAAGGCAACGATAATGAAGGCGTGAAACCCGGTGACGGCTCGACTGTAACTCCGGCTACGCCTGTGGAAGCCAAACCTTCTGTAAAGATAGTTAAGCCGGACGCCGATTCGCGTGTCGACGGTACAACGGATGTCATTGTCTCCGTCAACAACATGGAGGATTTTAAATACATGATCTTCTATGTCGACAGCAAGCTTAAAAAGATAAGCAATGTCGCGCCCTTCAGATACGAGTGGAGTTCCGACAAGGAGAAGCCCGGTCAACACAAGCTGTCCGTCAGGGCATATTCCGAAGCCGGAAGCGTGGTAATCGATGACTGTCAGGTGTGGGTCAGAGTAGACCCGCCGGTTGTCAAGCCGGATATTAAGCCGGAGGCAGGAAGCCAGGCATCGGCTGTAGCCATGCCGGAGGCAACCGTTCCGCAAGTAACCGGCACTGTGGCTGCTGCTGTAAAACCTGAAACCGCTGACGTTGCTAAAGCGTCGGCCGAGACAGGCAGGCAAACGATCAAAGCCGTCGGTGATGCTTACACGTCATCCGGTATCACAGCTACCCAGTCGTCCAATCCGCTGTTGCCGGGCTTGAAATCACCGACAATCGGTGCGGTAGCTCCTGCCGGAGTTCAGACACCTGTTGTCCAGTCAGGTTCCAAAAATGCGGTTGCCGAGTCGTATACCGCTAAAATCGATGCCGGCAGCCTGGCAAGAGAGATAGGCTACGCGCCTGTTTCTGCAGGAGCGTCGACAGCGTTATCCGGTCCATCCATAAATGTGCCGCAGGTAACTGCAAGTGCACCGGCCAAGGCTGCTTCGGCGGCTGCAGCCAGTGCAACGAAGGATCGGGTCGGTGTGGACTATGTCGTCAAAGCCGGGGCCGAATCGGTAGCCCGGGAACTGGGCGTTGATAGTCAGGAGATGGCGGTCGTATCCATGCAGCCTGCAGCACCCGTTGTGCCGCAGGTAACTGCAAGTGCACCGGCCAAGGCTGCTTCGGCGGCTGCAGCCAGTGCAACGAAGGACCGGGTCGGCGTGGACTATGTCGTCAAAGCCGGGGCCGAGTCGGTAGCCCGGGAACTGGGCGTTGCCGGTCGTGAGATGGCGGCTGTGTCCGTTGCACCTGTAGTGCCTGTAGTACCGCGGATCGTGAGTCCTTCCGCAGGCGGTACATCCGTAACGGGTGTATCATCGACGGAGAGCGTCAGGATGGTCGGTACAGCGCCGGAAATATCGGTTTTCGTGCCGGTAAAACCATCGCTTCCCGTTGCGGTATCGGTCGGCAGGCCTACGGATATCAACCTGTCGTCGCCTTCTGTGAATGTGCCGCAGGTTGAGCCTCTCAATCCTTCAGCGGTTATCGCCAGTGCTGAAACCGCAGGGAGCAAGGGGCAGGCCGCTT
>JAQVUQ010000009.1 GCA_028699365.1 bacterium
GGAAAGGCTATTAATGTGCAGATAATAGATAGCTGTCCTTATTTTTTCGAAGATGAAGAGCCTTCTTTCGAGGAGCATCCGGAGATACTGTCTATCATTCCCGATGGTATGCCGATTGACGATTCCGTGTGCACGTATCTCAAGGAGATCGGCAAGGTACCGCTACTGACGCCTGCGGAAGAGGTGAACCTGGCCCAGCGCAAGGAAGATTCCTATCTGGGAGAGTTAATAGAAGATCACGATACTCTGACTCCTATCGATTCAGTCTCCTGCCAAAGCAAGTGCCTGCGGGATTACCTGGATTAAAAGCACAGTCATCCTTTACAATATTGAAGCACGATGTTAACATAATATTCAAAGGTATTGACCGGGACACGATCCGCATAACGGCAATCCCAGAGAGTGGAGGTCTTGGCTGAGAGCCTCCTGATTACCGGCGGTGAATACCACCCGTGAGCCCGAAGCTGAATTCAGTAAGCCTAGCGGTCAGCGCCCGTTATCGCGCCGGAGAGAGGGTTTTTACCAAGTAAGGTGGAACCGCGGAAGCTAAGCCTTCCGTCCTTATGGGCGGAAGGTATTTTTTTGGAGGTGCGGCATGTCGGTTAAAGGTTTTGCGAGTGTAGAGGAGAGAGATATATATCGCCATAGTACCGCGCACATTATGGCACAGGCGGTTAAGGAACTGTATCCCGACGTCAAGCTGGCGATAGGACCGTCCATAGAGGAAGGTTTCTACTATGATTTCGATCTCGACAGGAGCTTTACCCCGGACGATCTTCAACGTATCGAGGAACGCATGAGAGAGATCACGGAACGTGATCTCGAGTTCAGGCGCGAGGAGATGTCGCGGGCGCAGGCGTTGAAGCTGTTTGGGGAACTCGGCGAGAAGTACAAGGTGGAACTACTTGAGGGGCTGACCGATGAGATGGTATCCATATACCACCAGGGCGATTTCTTCGACCTCTGTCGTGGCCCGCATATGAGCCGGACCGGCGAGATCAAGGCTTTTAAACTGCTCAGCGTGGCCGGTGCATATTGGCGCGGCGACGAGAAGCGCGAGATGCTTCAGCGAATATACGGAACTGCGTTCAAGACACAGGAAGAGTTGGACGATCACATTTTCAAGCTGGAGGAGGCATCACGCCGGGATCACCGCAAGCTTGGCAAGGAGCTTGATCTGTTCAGTATCAATGAGACGGCCGGGGCCGGTTTTATCTACTATCATCCCAAGGGAGCGTTGGTGCGCACCCTGATAGAAGATTTCGAGAAGCGGGAGCATGCGCGCCGCGGCTACCAGATGGTGATTACGCCTCATATAGCCAGGGAAGAACTGTGGCAGGTATCCGGTCATGCCGGTTATTACAAGGAGAATATGTATTACCTGAACGTGGATGAGCAGGAGTACGTCCTCAAGCCCATGAATTGCCCAGGGCATATTCTGATCTATAAGACGCAGACCAGATCTTATCGCGATATGCCGCTGCGTTATTTCGAGCTCGGCACGGTATATCGCTATGAGAGATCGGGAGTGCTGCACGGACTTTTGCGGGTGAGAGGCTTTACACAGGACGATGCGCACATCTTCTGCACGCCGGAACAGCTTGAAAATGAAATTACAAGTGTCGTGGATTTTGCTTTCTTCATGTTGAAACGCTTCGGCTTCAGTGATGTGGAGCTCTTCCTCAGCACCCGTCCGGAGAAATCCGTCGGCAGCGACGAGAACTGGGAGCGGGCTACAGATGCGTTGCGCAATGCGTTGGAGGCCAAAGATCTGCCGTATCGTGTCGATCCCGGTGAGGGTGTCTTCTACGGACCGAAGATAGATTTCAAGTTGAGGGATGCGCTGGGCCGTCTCTGGCAGGGACCGACCGTTCAGGTGGATTTCAACCTTCCTGAGAGATTCGATATCTCCTATGTAGGCGCTGATGGACAGGAGCACCGTCCGATAATGATCCATCGCGTGGTGCTGGGCAGCATGGAGCGCTTCTTCGGAGCGTTGATCGAGCATTACGGCGGCGCTTTCCCGCTGTGGCTGGCCCCGGTTCAGGTGCGCCTGCTGCCGATAGCCGACAGGCATTTCGATTATGCCGATGCCGTGCGTTCGCGCCTGCTGGAAGCCGATTTCAGGGCCGAAGTGGATAAGCGCAACGAGAAGACCGGCTTCAAGATACGCCAGGCTCAGGCTGAGAAGATACCTTACATGATCGTTATAGGCGATCGTGAAGCCGAAAGCGGCACGCTCTCCCTGCGACACAGAGAGAAGGGCGATATGGGTGTCGTGACCCAGGACGCCTTTATAGCCATGCTCCGGGAGGAAACGTCGGTATGAGCATGCTGCCCGACGGCCTGCTCTATGATCTGACTTGCCGTATAAGAGAGGCTGTCCTGCCCCGGCTCGGCAGCCTTGAGGGCAGAGCAAGCGTAGGTAAGTCCGACAGCGGTGATATAACATTCGATATCGATGAGATTGCAGAGAGAACGCTGTCCGATTTTATCGACGATGCACCTCTGCCGCTGGCATACTACTCCGAGGACAGGGGACTGGTAGGGCGCAAGAAGGCGGAATATACCCTTATTGTAGATCCCATCGACGGTACCCGCAGCGCCAACGCCGGGCTTGAAGCCTGCTGCGTGTCGGTAGCCGCTGCAAGGGGAACTAACGATCCCTGTCTGGGTGATGTTGCCGAGGCCTGTGTGGTGGAGATAAAAGGCGGACAGGCTTTTACGGCCCGGGCCGGCGCCGGAGTTTCCATCTCAGGTCCTGGCGGAAGCACCGGCAGGCAGAGGCTCTCTTCCAACAACGACTTCGCCTCATTGCGCTGGAGCCTGGAGCTTTGCGGTCGTCCTTCACAACGCATAGTCGAGGCGGTTGCCGATCTTATAGATACCTCCTCACTTGGCGGAGGCCTTTTTGTTCTCAACTCGTCCTGCTATTCGATCACCAG
The DNA here is from genome assembly GCA_028699365.1 of bacterium. Taxonomy (GTDB): domain Bacteria; phylum UBP13; class UBA5359; order UBA5359; family UBA5359; genus UBA5359. The sequence continues at coordinate 2,946 of JAQVUQ010000009.1, forward strand.
ATTGGTTACCGGACAGCTTGACGCTTATGTGGATATCGGCGCGGCATTGCTTGAGGCCAGGCCTGAGCTGGTCGGCGAATACCGGGTTGCCGGCAGAGGAACTGTAATGGGCATATTCCCGTACGATATCGCTGCCGCCTGGCTTATCGCCGGAGAGGCCGGTTGCATAGTGACCGATGCTTTGGGGCGGGATCTCGCCGCCGTCAGGCTTACGGAGAGCAAAACGCCGCTGTCATGTGTAGCGGCGTCCAATCACGATGTTCATCGTGCGCTGATATCTCGCTTTACAGAGACTATTTGCCGTTGATCTCTATAACCTTTGCATCCGGCGACGGCTTATAGAGAAAGAAGTCTTCTTTAAGTCCGATGTTGGCCGAAAACGTCTTTACGGTATAATCGAGTATCAGTATATCGTTGGCATCAAAGGCTTCCAGCTTGAGGGGAAGAGCGTCTGATTGCCTGACGACTATTCTGATCGATGTCATCAGAGGCAGAGGTATTCCCGATACGGTCTGCCTCTCAGGAGGGATATTCTTAAGCCTGCCGGAGAAAGCATATCCCTCGTCATCTCCCACCTTTACCTTTTCCTTGTATGCCAGATCATACTGTTGGGAGAGGAAAACAAAGAGACGTTGCAGTCTGCAGGGTTCCAGCATATCGTTCATTTCAAAGCGCCGCTGCATTCGGGAGAGCATACTTTGACGATTCATTCTGATTTTAAATACCTGTTTTCCCACAGGCGTCCCGGTCGCTTTTTTTCCTGCAGGCGTTTCAGTCAGTTGCCAGATGAAATCGCCGTCGTATATCGTGGATTGGTTAAAGTTCATCTGCCCGAAAACGGTTTTGGCCGTAACTTTGAAATGCAGAGGCGCCAGGTAGTACATTTCGCCTTCGGAGGCCAGTTTCTGCTCTGTTGAGAAGAGTGACAGGGCGTAGGCGGCAGAGAAGCTGTCCATCTGCTGAGCGGTGCTTTCCGCACGGGAAACAAGATCCTCCAGGGAAGGCCTGGTATCGTTTGTGCCGGCTGAAGCAGTGACCGTGACGAGTATTATGGCTGAAATGAGGCTTGGAAAAACGAGTCTCATATAATGACCTCCCCAATATGGTTACAAGGCTATATTCTATTTATAGAACCGTTTTTCCTTTACATCACATATGTTATACTTATAGAAAGCAACTTATCGTTTGGAGCAGGCTGAAATGCTGTATGATCTGTTATCTTCAAGGGATTACATGGAGACCGAGCGCACTACCCTGGCTCCGTACGCCATGTGCGCGGCAGACACCGCAGGAAGGCGTTATCAGGAGGACGATCACGCCTATCGCAGTCCCTTTCAAAGGGACAGAGACAGAGTGGTGCATTGTACCGCCTTCAGGCGTTTGGAATACAAGACACAGGTTTATGTTATTCACGAGGGCGATTATTATCGGACGCGTCTGACGCATACGCTGGAAGTGGCTCAGATAGCCAGAACGATGGCCCGAATGCTTCGTCTGAATGAAGATTTGACGGAGGCCATAGCGCTGGCCCATGATCTTGGTCATACGCCTTTCGGACATTCAGGCGAGGATACTCTGCAGGAGATTATGCGCGACTTCGGGGGGTTCGAGCATAACAGGCACGGGCTGAGAGTTGTAGAAGAGCTTGAAGAGCGCCATCCCGATTTTCCGGGGCTGAATCTTACATATGAAGTCAGAGAGGGCATCATCAAGCATAACACCGATTATGATTGTCCCGCATCCGATGGCTACAAGCCGGGGCAATCCCCCACGCTTGAAGCGCAACTGGTGGACCTGGCCGATGAGATAGCCTATAACAATCACGATCTCGACGACGGATTGACTGCCGGATTGATCGCAGAGGAGGACCTCTTATCTCTGGATATCTGGAAGAACGCGTATGACGATGTGAACCGGCTCTATCCCGGTTTGGACAGAGACAGGCGGAAGTATCAGGTGATAAAGAGGTTGATTAACAATCTGGCAATGGATGCCGTGCAGCAGACTCTGGCCAATCTGAAGGAACAAAGGGTTGTTTCGGTTGACGGGGTCAGAGCCGTCAAGGAGCGCTTGGTGACCTTCTCTCCCGCTACGGCCAAAGAGAATCGCGAACTTAAGAACTTTCTCATGACCAGGGTCTACAGGCACTACCGCGTTATCCGGATGGCCGACAAAGCCGGGAGATTCATCAAGAGCCTTTTCGACGTTTATATCAATCGCCCCGAGCAGTTGCCGCCGCACGTGCAGCAAAAGCTGAGCCTTCTTCCGCTGCAGGTGGTCGTCTGCGACTATATCGCCGGCATGACCGACCGCTACGCCCTGGACGAGTATAACAGATTGTTTATGCCGTATGAGAGGGTTTGAGCTGTAAAAGCTCCTAAGCCGGGCTGCACTCGTAGGGCGGAAGCATCGACATCAGACGTCTTTGCACCGAGCTTATCAGCAGCTCCCGGTTCAGATTGACCGTTTTATCCTGCAGCCAGGCATTGACCAGTTGAAATGCCAGGTCGATAGCCACAACGGCTTCAAGCTTGTTGGCGTATTCCACTACCAGGTAATGATGAGTTTTAAGGCCGGCTTCGATGTCCTGAGAACGCTGTCCCGAGAAACCGGCACAGCGCCCCATGCGGCGCCCGAGCATATAAATGATAATGTGCTCCAGGAGATGGCACAGGTTCGTTCCCTGGAAAAGCTCTTCCTTGAAATCGTGAGCATCCGTTTCGATAAGGCCGCACAGGTGTTGCAGCTCTCCGTCAGGCGCTTCCAGTATGCCCGGCAGGGCCGTCTCCATCTTTTGCGTCAGGCCGGGTATCGTACTGGTAGAGCGCCCTGCATCTCTCTCCATATCCAGATGAACGATGGCTCTCTTTGAACCTCGCTGCAGGTTGCGCAGACTTTCGCTCTGTGGATCATCCTGAAAAACTATGCTTAAAATATGCAAGATACCTCCCCCTTCGACTCAATTATATACTCACGCACCAGAGGCCGCAACGACGGGGATGCGCTTGTACGGTGGTATGGTTTATTGCGGCGTCTGATGCTATAATTGATGGCATCAAATGCTTGAGCGTCAGGAGTCACGGTTAATGGAGGCTGCAAATCCTGCAAGGCATGATCTCCTGCAGGTACTTGATACCCGGGATATCATAGATCTTGAGACGGCATCAGCACATTTGATCGGTGCTGATGTTCATATATGGGGTCCTTCCGGGAAGCTTACCGGGGCCAAAGCTAGTAATGTACCTCTTTCCTGGGAAGAGATCGTTACCGCTGTAGGCAACGGTGAATTCATCCGTTGCGGTATTTCCGGCAGCGATTACTGCCTGGCGCCGATCGTTCTGGACGGCGAGCTTCCGGCAGCCATAGTAGCCGGACCCTTTAGCGGCGTGGAGGATGGCTACAGAGCGGTTTGCTCCTTTCTTGCCGCTCTTGGACGGATAATATCCAGCATGATCGCCGCATCCTGGCATAACCTTGACCTCTACCGGCAGGCCGAATCAGATCTTCGTTTCAAAGTAAATGAGCTGTCCTATCTGTTCGAGATCAGTAAATCCCTTCACGGGCAACTGGATTTCGAGGAGAATTCCAACTGCTTTCTGCGTAAAGTAATGGAGTTCTCCGGCGCCAGTACCGGTGTAATAATGCTTCTCGACGAGGAGAAGCAGATTATTCGCCACCTGGCTTCCGCCGGCTGTTCACCCATGGTAAGAAGCATAGAATTGTCGCCCGGTGAAGACCTCAGCGGGCATGTGATAGAAACAGGCGAATACGGTGTTATCGCCGATATGAACGAGAGCGAATTCCCTCTCCGGGATGATTTCCGCTTCTCGCTGGGTAAGACCGTATCTATAATATCAGTGCCTTTGAAGATAGAGGGCCGGAGTCTGGGCGTTTTGCATCTCGGTTACAGAGAGATGCATTATCCGGTTGCAGAAGAGATAAATCTTCTTACAGTGGTTGCACACGAAGCCGCCGTTGTCATTGAGCACGGGCGCCTTTTCAAGGAAGTCTCTCGATTGGCCGTAACCGACGGTTTGACAAGGCTTAACAACCACAGGTATCTGCAGCAGCGTCTTGACGAGGAATTGGAACGGGCTAAGCGTTTCCAACGACCGCTCTCCGTACTCATGCTCGATATCGACCACTTCAAGAGATACAACGATCGTTTCGGGCACCTGGCCGGCGACATTCTGCTTAAGCGTCTCTCCGGCCTTCTGGAGAGCAGCACCCGAAGCATGGATATTCTGGCCCGCTACGGCGGTGAGGAGTTCTGCATCGTGCTTCCAGAGACCGGCGTGGCTGAGGCGGAACTGGTGGCCGAGCGTATAAGACGGGAAGTCAGGGAAACCCTGCATTACCATAATCAGGAAGACGGATCGGAGGGCAAGGTAACCGTAAGTATCGGCATATCGACCTTTCCTTCTGATGGACAGAGCAAGACCATGCTTCTATCCAATTCCGATAAAGCGCTCTACAGAGCCAAGCAGAATGGTCGCAATCGGGTGGTAGTGGCTTCGCGCCTGTCCAAGGATCTGATCGAGGGGGTAGCCGATGCCTTCAGAGGTGCCTCGGAGTCGGAACAGGGCGATGGACGCAAGGTCTCTTTTCTCGGTCGTTATAAGGTCCATCTGATAGTCCTGGTTGCGCTGGTGAATCTCTTTGCCCAGTTCGTTTTTCGTTACAGCTATAACGATCTGGAAGCGATGCCTTACATATATCTGCACGCCGTAATGGAACTGTACTCGGTGGCGGTGGGTGTCATTATATTCTATATAGCCTTTTCCGCTGCCAAACGAACGGGTGATAACCGTCTCTCCATGTTGGGGAAGGCTTTTCTGATGATGTCGGTTCTGGACCTCTTGCATCTCATGACCTTTCCCGGGGGCATAGGCATCATGTCCGAAGGAAGCAACGGGATGACCATTGCGCTCTGGATCTGCTCGCGACTGGCAGGTGTTGTCATGATCACGGCAGCGGTTTTCATGCCCAGGAGAAGGAACCATCATCTACTGATAGAGAGCTCTGTCCAGGAGTCGCTCTGGCCGATACTTATAGCGTTGCTGATCTATCTTACGATGGAGCGATTCGCGTTGCTGAGACCGTTTGCCTATACTCTGGGCAAGAGTGTGGGAGAGGCGGCGATTTATATGGAGGTAATCATTGCTTTTTTCTATACGATAGCGGCTCTCGGCTTTATAAGGCTTTACCGGCAGGGTGGTGGAACGCTGATGCTGATGTTCATCATCGGTATGCTCTCTATGGTTTTCTCGGCAGCCAGCGTCATTATCATGCTTGGAACCCATAATCTACTGGCGCATGTATATAAATCACTGGCTTACCTGGTAATTCTGGCCGGTTTCTGGCTGCTGGAAAGGGCCGGCGTAATGGAGCCCGATACAGTCGCTCATGATGCCGTGAGCGGCAGGCTGAAAATCGAAAACCGTGAACTTTGAACAATGAACCACGCTCGAAGAGCGCAATCTGGAGGTAAGAGTATGTCTATTGAAGCATTGGTCCGTTCCTGTATCATCGATCTGGAACCGTATGAACCCGGTAAACCGGTCGAAGAAGTGGAGAGGGAACTGGGCATAACAGGGGTAATCAAGATGGCGTCCAACGAGAACCCGCTTGGACCGTCGCCGCTGGCCGTGGAAGCCGTTCGCCGGGCGGCAGCCAGGATGGAGATATACCCGGACGGCAATGCCTATTACTTGAAACGCGAACTCGCTTCTCTGCTGGGTGTAGGAGAGGATCAGCTCTTTATCGGTAATGGATCGGATGAGATAATACATTTTCTTGGTATAACTTATCTTCATCCCGGAGATGAAGTGATAGTGGCCGATCCGTCGTTTTCGCGCTACGATTCGGTGGCCACTCTGATGAACGCCACTCTTATAAAGGTGCCTCTCAAAGACTTTCGGCACGATCTCGAGGCCATGGCAGCGCAATTCAGCCCCAGGACAAAGCTGGTTTTTGTCTGCAATCCCAACAACCCGACCGGGACTATAGTGGGACGGGATGAGGTAGAGCGCTTCCTGGAGAAACTGCCGGCCGATGCCATAGTCGTGTTTGATGAAGCATACTGTGAATATGTGGAGGCTGACGATTATCCCGACAGCCTTCGCTATATCGGCGAAGGGCGGCATGTAGTGACGCTGCGCACTTTCTCCAAGATTTACGGTCTGGCCGGTCTGCGTGTGGGATATGCCGTCTCCTCCCCGGAGATAACAGCCCATCTCAACCGGGTCAAGGAGCCTTTCAACGTCAACAGCCTGGCTCTTACGGCGGCACTGGCCAGCTTGCGTGATCCGGATCAGGTAGAGCGCAGCCGCCGGCTTGTTCTGGAAGGAAAACGCTTTTTGCAGCAGAGCTTTGTTGCCATGGGTCTGACATGTATACCTACGGAGGCCAACTTTATCATGGTCCGGGTCGGTCTGGATTCCAGAGATGTTTTCAAGGCTCTGATGGCCAGAGGAATAATCGTCAGGACAGGCGATATATTCGGGCTTCAGGACTATATCCGCGTTACCATAGGCACGGCCAAACAGAACGAACGGTTTGTAACGGCCCTGGCGGACGTGCTTGGAAAAGAATAATTTGTAAAAACAGTTTGTTGTGGAAGAGGTAAAAGACATTGATAATCATTATGCAGCGAGGAGCGACCGAGACCGATATAAACCGGGTTGTCGGCCGGTTGAGTGATAAAGGCTATGGAACTCACGTTTCCCAAGGTGTGGAGAAGACGGTAATTGGCGCCATCGGTGTCCATAACGACGAGAAGGCACTGCTGGCGGAGCAGTTGGAAGCCATAACCGCGGTTGAAAAGGTCATCCCCATATTGAAACCGTTCCGTCTGGTCGGCAGGGAATTCCAGCCGGAGAATACGGTTATAAATATCGGTGGAGTGTCCATCGGAGGCTCAGCGGTAGTTGTTTCGGCCGGTCCGTGTGCCGTTGAGAACAGGGAACAGTTGCTGGAGACGGCAAGAGCTATCAAGGCTGCAGGTGCAGGCATTCTGCGCGGCGGGGCCTTCAAGCCCAGGACATCGCCTTATGCCTTCCAGGGGCTTGAAGAAGAAGGCCTCAAGATACTGGCCGAGGCCAGGCAGGAAACAGGATTGCCTATCGTCACTGAAATCATGGATCCGCGCAGTGTGGACCTGGTAATGGAGTATTCGGATATGCTTCAGGTAGGCGCCAGGAACATGCAGAATTTCTTTCTTCTGAAAGAGGTCGGCAAGTCCCGAAAGCCCGTGCTGCTGAAGCGAGGGTTATCGGCTACCATCGAGGAGTTGCTCATGGCGGCGGAGTATATCATGTCGGAAGGCAACACCAGCGTCATCCTCTGCGAGCGGGGCATAAGGACGTTCGAGCCGTATACCCGCAACACCCTGGACCTCAGCGCGGTGCCCCTGATCAAGGAACTCTCTCACCTGCCTGTATGGGTGGATCCCAGCCATGGCACGGGACACTGGCGTCTGGTGGCTCCAATGGCGAGAGCGGCCATTGCCGCCGGTGCCGACGGCCTGATGATAGAAGTGCATCCCCGTCCGGCCGAAGCGCTTTCCGACGGATCTCAATCCCTGACTTTTACAAATTTTACCAAGCTGATGGCGGAAATAAGGCCTATTGCCGAGATCCTGGGAAGGACAGCTTAGCATGTCCTTATACCGTCGCTTTGTCATAGCCGGTCTGGGGCTGATCGGCGGCTCTCTGGGAATGGCGGTCAAGCGCCATGGTCTGGCCGAAGAGGTGGTAGGCCTGGCCAGACGACGTGAGACTATAGATCAGGCGCTGGATATGGGAGCTGTGGACTCAGGAACGCTGGATCCCATCGAAGCGGCGGCGGATGCCGACGTGGTCGTTCTGGCGGCTCCCGTAATGGCATCTGCGGCACTGGGCAGGGTAATGATGCCCCATATGAAGCCCGGATCTGTCGTTACCGATGTCTGCAGTACCAAATCATTACTTATAGCCGAGCTGAAGAAGGCAAAGCCTGAAGGCCTGTCACTTATCGGGGGACATCCCATGGCCGGCGCCGAAAAGGCAGGCGTTACGTATGCTTCGGCCGATCTCTTTGTCAACGCCAGATATCTCCTGATGCCGGTAGAAGACCATGACGGTCATGGTGAGCGGCTGGCGGCGCTGGTAAGAGAGATAGGGGCACGGCCTGAGGTCGTGGAACTGGAGGAGCACGATGCGCTGGTAGCCATGGTCAGCCATCTGCCGCATGCCGCGGCGCAATGCCTGGTGAATACCGTTGCCGATCTGGGATTGAAGGAACTGACGAGACTTGCCGCCGGCGGCTTTAAGGACATTACCAGGGTAGCCGGCAGCGATCCCCGGATGTGGAGCGATATCTATATCAGTAATAAAACTGAAGTTCTCAGAGCGCTGGAGCTGTTCAAATCGCAGCTTGATCGCTTATCGGATATGATATCCGGCAGCGATGAGGAAGCCTTGCTGGAATTCCTGAAGAATGCTAAAGATTACAGAGACGGTTTGAGCGGATGAACTGCAAAGATATACTGCCGTGCAGAAGTATCGGCGGAACAATCAGTGTTCCTGGAGACAAATCGATCTCCCATAGAGCGGTTATTCTGGGAGCGCTTGCAGAAGGAGATACGCTTGTCGGCAATTTCCTGGATTCAGCCGATTGCCGGGCAACGGTGGACATCTTCAGAGCGCTGGGCGTTTCCATTATCCATGAAGGCGGGCATGTAACCGTAAAGGGACGGGGCGCAGACGCTCTGCGAGAGCCGGATGACGTTCTACAGGCAGGCAACTCGGGTACTACCACCAGGCTGATGCTGGGGCTGCTGGCAGGACTGGATATATATGCGGTTATAACCGGGGATGCCTCCCTGCGGCGGAGACCTATGGATCGCGTTACCAGGCCGCTTTCCCTCAGAGGGGCCGATTTCCGGGGGCGCGGCGTGAGGATGCTGGCTCCGGTGGCGGTCAGTGGCAGGCGCCCGCTGGCAGGACTGACCTATGAGCTTCCCGTGGCCAGCGCCCAGATAAAGACATCCCTGCTGCTTTCCGGTCTGTTTGCGGAAGGTCCCACTCATATATGGGAACCGTATAAATCACGTGACCACAGTGAGCGGATGCTAACTGCCTTTGGGGCCGATATCTCCGTCGACGGCAACAGGGTGTGTCTTAATCCCGGCTGTGCCATGAAGGGCAGAGAGATCAGTGTGCCGGGTGATATATCGTCGGCAGCCTTCTTTATGGTAATGGCTGCATGCGTTCCCGGTGCGACCCTGACTCTGGTTGATGTCGGTCTTAACCCCACGCGTACGGGAGTTATCGATGTCCTTCGGGATATGGGAGCCCATTTGAGAGTAGAGGATGTCAGAGAGGAAGCAGGTGAGCCTGTGGGGAGAGTGTCCGTAACCGGTGGTGAACTGCACGGAACTACCATCGATGCTCCTCTGGTGCCGCGGCTTATAGACGAGATTCCCGCTCTGGCCGTGGCCGCAGCCCTGGCTGACGGCAAGACGCTTGTAAAGGACGCTGCGGAACTCAGGGTAAAGGAAACGGATAGGATCGCCTCCGTCTGCGATATGTTGCGGGCCTTCGGCGTTGAAGCCGTTGAGACGGCGGACGGCATGGTCGTTTCCGGCGGAAACGGATTGAAAGGTACTGTAGTCGACAGCAGCGGCGATCACCGCATCGCTATGGCGGCCTCCATTGCGGCCGTGCTGGCTGAGGGGAAAAGCTCGATCACGGATACGGACTGCATCGAAACCTCGTTTCCCGGTTTTTACAGGACGCTGAAGGAGGTATGTGCCGGTGCATAGCGATGCCAAGGGGTTGATTGTTGCCATAGACGGTCCCGCAGGCGCGGGAAAGAGCAGTGTTGCCAGGACACTGGCTGAGCGGCTGGGCTATACCTATATAGATACCGGCGCCATGTATCGGGCCGTGGCATGGCTCGGTCTGTGCAACGGCGTTGTCGGCGATGAAGAGGGGTTGGTGCGTCTGGCAGCGGATATGAAGTTCGAGTTTGTCCGGCAGGAAGGCGTTCAAAGGATAACGGTCAACGGACGCGATATTACCGGTGAGATAAGGACACCGGAGATCTCCCGCCTGGCCTCACCGGTATCGGCCGTTGCCGGTGTCAGAAAGCAATTATTGACGTTGCAGCGGCGTCTCGGTGAGCAGGGAGACGTTGTCATGGAAGGCCGGGATATCGGCACAGTCGTCTTCCCGGAGGCGCAGGTAAAGATATTCCTTGTCGCTTCCATAGAGGAACGTGCCAGGAGGCGCTGGCTGGAACTGCAGGACAGGGGCAGTGATGTCCGTTTCGAGCTTGTTCTTGCCGATATGGAAGAACGCGATAAGCGGGATAGCAGCCGGGCACTGGCTCCTCTGCGTCCGGCCCCGGACTCTGTTATAATCAACAGTGACGACAAGAGTATCGATGATGTGGTGCATGAGATAATAACAGTGTGTGAAGGGGTAATGCCAAAGTGCTGATGGGCTATCGTATCGGTCAATTTCTATGCCGGACTTTTTTAAAAACATTCTGCCGGATGAGCGTTACAGGGACGGATATTCCGGAGAGCGGCGGTTGCCTGCTGGTAGCCAATCACGTCAGCCATCTGGATCCTCCTCTTGTCAGTGCATCCATCAGGCGGATGGTCTATTTTATGGCCAAGCAGGAACTCTTCGATGCCCCCGTGCTGGGCCGTATAATCGCTGCTACATCGGCATTCCCCGTGAAACGGGGGGCAGCCGACAGGGGAGCGCTGAGACGTGCCGGGACTCTGTTGGAAAGCGGAAATATCGTATGCATATTTCCTGAGGGCCGGCGCAGTCCGGACGGCAACTTACAACCGGCCGAAGCGGGTGCGGCCCTGATTGCCGCGCAAAGTAACGTTCCGGTGATACCGATAGGCCTGATCGGCACGGCTGACGTGCTGCCGCCGGGCAGAGTCGTGTTTCGCCCTCATCCGGTAAAGGCCGTTATCGGCAAGCCGCTGGATCTTGGAGAACTGCGCGCGGAAAAACATGATCGCGCTTTGCTGGATGAGATCGGGCGTCGCATGATGGACGGCATAGCCGCGGCAATCCGGCAGGGGTTGGAGGAATAGAGATACTGTATTATAATAGGCTGAAGATGGACGGAAGATTTAAAGGAGAAGAGATACGATATGTCGATAATTTATATCCGAAAAAAATTCGGAACGACTTTGAAGTGGCTGATGGGCGCCATCGCTCTCACGTTTCTGATCGGGGCTTTCTATTCGTTTGGCGGAAGCACGACGTCGTCTTCCGGGAATGGAGCAAATCTCTCCAGAGAGATGGCCACCGTCGGTGGGAAAGATCTGCCCAGGGAGGCTTTCAACAAAGAGTTTTACAGGCGCGTTGCCGCATATAAGGAACAGGCGGGCGGTCAGTTCAAGGAAACCGACGCTGTTAGCTTGAAAGCGCAGCTTCTGGACGAGATGTCCGAGAAGATGATACTGCTGCAGGAAGCCGGACGGGCGAAGATCAAAGTCAACCGCAAAGATGTCAAGAAGCGGATAGACGAGATTAAAAAATCCTTTCCCTCGGATAAGGCGTTTAATGAGCGTCTCAAAGGCCTGGGATACGATATCAATACGCTACGGCGTGAACTTACCGACGGCATGAAGATTCAGGCGCTGGTGGATAAGCAGAAGCAGGCTGTCACTGTCAGTGACGCTGATGTCAAAAAGGCGTATAAGGAACAGTATAAAAAGGAACCCGCCGGAAAGGATTTCGATGCCAAGGCTAAAGAGGTTCGTGAGCGGTTGCTCGGAGAAAAGCAGTCCGCTGCTCTAACCAAATGGATGACCGACCTTCGTAAGAAAGCCGATATACAGGTGGCCGATGCCGAGATCAGAGGCTTCAAACACATGTCGGACAAAAAGGATGATAAGGCGCTTCTGGCCTTTGCAAAGGCTCTGAAGCAGGATCCTTCCAATCCGTATATCGCCTCCATCTATTATCAGGTAGGGCAGATATACGAGAGAAAGAATCAGCCCGCCAAGGCGGGAGATGCCTACAGCAAGGGGCTGGAATCCGGTAGAAGCAGTGCCGACTTGCATATGGCGCTGGGTAATATCTACCGCAAGCAGGGCAAGCGGGCCGATGCCCTGCGCCATTACAAGGATGCTTCCGACATGGCTTATGCCGATTTCTTTATGCATTACAACCTCTCCGGCATATACAAGGAGATGGGGATGCAGGTTGAATCGGCTGATGAGGAGAAGCGAGCGCAGGAGATATACGGTAAGCAGATGGCACAGATGATGCAGCAGCAGCAACAACAGCAGCAACAGCAGCAACAGCAACAGGCTGCAGAGAAGTCCAAAGCTGCAGGGAAGTCCAAAACGGAAGCCGGAGCCGGGAAACCGGCAACGGACGGGAAGTAAGGAAAAGAAGACACAGGAATCGACGGGGCATACGGAATATGTATGCCCCGTTGCATATCCTGGTGCAGTACATTTTATGGCGGAGGTGTGATTGAGTTATGGTTGATGGTGCCGTCAGTCGGGAGTTCGGGCAGAAGAGATCACGTATAAGGGAGTATATGCAGAAGCGTGGTCTTGATGCTCTGCTGCTCGGCAGGCAATCCAATGTCTCGTGGTATCTGTGCGGTGCGGAGGCGTATGTATCGATTGCTTCGGAGAGAGCCGCGGCTACGCTGTTGCTGACCCGGGAACAGGACTATCTTATCACCAATAACATCGAAGCCCCCAGGATACGTGATGAGGAATTAAACGGCGTAGATGTCTGCCTGATAGAGGAGCCCTGGTATGCGGTGCCGCTAGCCGTAAAGGAGCGCCTGCCGGGAGGCTCGCTTGGAGCCGACATTTCCTTTGCCGGTGCCGCCGACGTATCGGCTGAAGTAGCAGTGCTGCGGTATTCACTTCTGCCTGAGGAAGTCGACAGATATACGCGCCTGGGAGCAGACACGGCCTCCGCTCTGGACGATGCGGTGTCGTCCGTCAAGCCTGGTGTTTCGGAGTGTGCCGTGGCCGGCGCCATGGCTGAGGCTCTTCTGGGCCGGCATGTCACCCCGGCGCTTCTGCTGGTGGCGATGGATGAACGCATCGAGCGCTATCGTCATCCTCTGCCTGCGGGCAAGATCCTTGATAAAGCCGCTATGCTGGTGGTCTGCGGTCGCCGCGGAGGATTGATAGTATCCATGACAAGAATGGTGTATATCGGCCGGGTGCCGCCCACATTGCGATGCAAACATGACGCGGTCACCAGGGTGGATGCCGCCTATATCGACGCCACCAGGCCCGGGATGCCGGTGGCCGACGTTTTCGACTGCGGCCGTCGTGTTTATGCTGAAAGCGGATATGCAGACGAATGGCGCCTGCATCATCAGGGAGGAGCCACGGGCTATGCCGGCAGAGATTATAAGGGAACGCAGTCTTCGTCTGAGACGGTACAGGCTTGGCAGGCGTTTGCCTGGAATCCGTCCATATGCGGGACAAAATCCGAAGATACCATACTGGCTGCACCCGAGAGTCCCCGGATAATCTCGGAAACGGCCGGCTGGCCTGTGCTGTCGCATGAAGTAAACGGGAACGTCTATTATCGTCCTGATATATTGGAGTTGTAATGCAAACAGGCGGGGAGAAAATAAAGCTTCTTAAGAAATGCAATCTCTTCTCCGGGCTGGAAGAAGATCAGCTCGATGAACTATCGGGCATATCCAGGATTGCCGAGTACGAGGCCGGTGACGGGATCTTCAACGCCGGCGATCCGGCTGCCGGACTCTTCTTCCTTGTCAGCGGCTCGGTAAAGATATACAGGCTCTCTATTGACGGCAGGGAGCAGATTCTCCATATAATACGTCCTGGCGAGCCGTTTGGCGAAGTAGCCGTTTTTCACGGCGGAACCTTCCCTGCCGGCGCTGAGGCGACGGCTCGTTCAATCGTAATATCTATCTCCCGACAGGACTTTATCGATGCCATCGCTCGTCATCCCGCACTCTCGCTGGGAATGCTGGCCACCCTCTCCCTGCGCTTGCGCTCCTTTGCCGATCTGGTTGAAGACCTCTCCCTCAAGGAAGTATCGGCCAGGCTGGCCAAACATATCCTTGATCTGTCGGTAAGAGCCGGCGGCACGGATCGCGTGGTAACCGAGGGCTGCCGTAAGGAGTTGGCTGCACGGCTGGGAACCGCCGGCGAAACGCTCTCCCGCACACTGTCCAGGATGAAGGAACAGTCTATAATCACTGTTAAAGGCTGCCGGCAGATAAATATAATCAACAGGCGGCGTTTGGAGGAACTGGCTGCAGGAGAGAAATTGTAGAAGAAGGATATCGTCGCTTCTTAGAGAATTAAATATATATAGCATCTAAGAGGTGAGGATACTTGTCAAATCTAAAAAAAGCGCTGCCCGGAGTGGGGATTCTGATACTCGGTTACGCCGCAATGGGCATCATAAGCGGTATGTATGGCAACCAATCCGGGATCGGCAGTGCGGTACCCTACTTTATCGGCATACTTACACTCTGCCTGTCGGCTTATTTTCTCTCAAGAATGAATTTCACCCTTGGTCTGGCTGCCTGTCTGATAGTGTTCAGCCTGATATTTCTGGTCGCTTCCAGGTATCTGCTGCACGGAGCCATGATCAATCTCTGGATAATCGCTTCCGCTATGTGGCTGGCTTACATCGTAAGCCTGACAATACGGGAAGTGAATATTCTCTTCCCGGTAGCCCTGGTTGCCGCCCTTGTCGATATCTGGAGCGTCTATTACGGCCCTACTGCCAAGATGCTGCAGAACGAGACGCTGGTCGACAAGATGATCGTTACTTACCCCGGACCGGTTGGCGTGTCGGATCTGCCGCTCTTCGGACTGGGAGACGTGCTCTTTTTCTTCCTTTTCATTCTGGTGATGCGGAAGCTCAGGATATTCAGTTCTTTCAGATATTTTCTTCTCTCTCTGTCATTGGTGATAGCCGGAGCAATGGCTCTGACTTATAATCAGAACATTCCCGG
>JAQVUQ010000264.1 GCA_028699365.1 bacterium
GGGAGGCCGCTCCGCACTTCACAAGGCGGTTCACTGAGTTCATCGCTGCTGTCCGTAAAGATTTCGGAGATCCAGACCTGCCTTTCTTTCAGGTACAGATTGGGCGTGTTATAGGAGATTGGATTCCCGAATGCTGGGAAAGCATCCGGGAGCAACAGCGGCGCATAGCTCTGGAAGTACCCGGGGTAAGCCTTGCCACTGCTGTAGATTTAAGTCTGGATGACTGCATCCATATCTCTACCGACGACCTGAAAAGGCTGGGGAAACGGCTGGCTCACCTGGCTTGTTTGAAGTTGTATAGCCGGGAAGGGCAACCCGGGCCACAATTGTGCAGCATATCCAGAGAAAACCTTGGGTTAAGAGTTGTCTTCAGCCATGTCAACGGCAGGCTTACGTGTAAAGGCAGGCTAAGCGGATTTGCCATAGTCGGTGCAGATGACCGACAGCGTCCAGCTATCTTCTCACAGAAAGTAGATCCGCAGGATCCCGGCTCAGTGATTTTGCAACTGACGGGAGGAGAACCTTTACCGGGTGATCGGGTGATCTACGGACCGGGGCTCGATCCTTATTGCAATCTTACCGACGAGGCGGACATGGCCGTCCCGGCCTTCGGGCCGGTAGAGATTCCCTGAACTAAATCGTCAACTCAAAGGAGAGAGAACATGGCAGGCAGAACTTCCGGGTGCGGTGAAGGTGCCGTTTACGGCTTAGGCTTCATCGGAGCAGCAATTTATTACATCGTCCATGCCGGAACATTCTGGGTGGGCGTCCTGGGGATTCTCAAGGCTATAGTCTGGCCGGCAATTTTAATCTATCTGGCGTTGGGAAGGTTATCATAGAGACCGTTTTGCAGCACGGTATAATCCTTAAAGCTCAGGAAATTATCGGGGGAGGCGGGGCCAATGGGGTCCGCCTCCCCGATAATCGAGTTCAGGCAGCATCAGGGAGCGCAGCAGAAGGTTCGGCAGCCCTGGTCTCGTATGCTTCGGCTTCGTCCTGCAACAGGCCCAGATACCATATCTCCGCCTGTGGATCATACTGGAAAAGGAACCCGGAATCGATAACTTCCTCGAGCATCGACATGATCCACAAGTCATTGACAATAGCGTTATATCCTCCCGGATCAAGGGCATTAGCTATAGAGGAAAGTGGGAGGAGCGCATTGGAGTCGATGACCGTGCCCCCAATGATACGATCATTAATAACAATCTGGTAACGTATATCATCGCCGATCAACCCGCTGATCAGATCTACCAGATAGGACTCCGACGCCGGACTGTTCATGACGATGAGATTGGCGATGATGCTTGCCGTCTCGTCACTCGCGGCAATATTTCCGCCGGCATCAAGTATTACTGCTCCGCTGCCGCCGATTTCCATAACAAGATCGCTCAGCGTCAGATCGCCGGCAGCTCTGTAGTGGATATTGCCGTTTTGCACTCTGGTGGTTGTCCCGGGAGCCATCCTGATGCTGCCGGATTCAGCAAGTATCCTCACATCGCCATAACCGTTAGTGACAATATCAGCATTCTGATCGACGGAATCGGCAGCAAGCAGAGCGATATTTCCGCCGGAAGCGGTGATGCCGGCGTTGATAGTAATGCTGCCGTTGGTTCCGCAATAGTCGGTCAGCAGGACTATATCTCCTGTGCCGGTATTGACCACTTCTTCATTTACCGTCAGCGCACCTCTGGCAGCAATTGCAATATCACCACCGGTTGTCTGCAACCCGTTGATGTCAGCCAGGCCCAACCCCGGCGTCACTCCGCCGATATTCAGACCGCAATTCAGGTCTCTGATATAAATACCGCCTGACCCTCCGGCAGCTACCAGATTATCAACAGCAACTTCCAGCGGATCAGAAGCGGCACCTATGCCCTTCGCCGCGGCTATGGCCAGATTGGACGCCGTTATATTGACCAGACCGTCGGCATCGGCATCGCTGACGGCACCGCCGCCGGCTATAAGGGTAACCGTATTGCCGGCCGTCGCGGCAGTGATGGTGCCGATGCCAAGGTTGCCGTCAGCCACGGTGATGGTGATATCGCCATCAGGAGTAACGGCCTGCTCTACCTCAATGCCATCTGCCTCGGCGATGTTTATCGCACCGCCGGCAGTTAAGGATGCCGACAGCGTGTTGACGCTGGTGTCCAGAGCTCTGGTTGCCTCGGCTCCAGCGTTGCCGATACCGTAGGCTGCCGTCAATGTCAGAGCATTGGCTGTTATCAAGGTCCGATTATCATTGTCATCATGGATAGTTCCGTTAAAGGCTGACAGCTCGACGTCTCCGTCCGCAGTGACTCTGCCCACAGTTACAGTGCCGTTGTCCTGCGATAGAACTGTGATGTTACCGCCATCTCCCTGAGCTATCATGTCGTAGATCACTGTATCGCCGGAACCGGTAGCTTCAGTGATCAGCCTTATGCTGCCGTCCAGTGCCGCCACTTGATCAACGATGATGCCATCCGCTTCGATCAGGTTGATGTCACCGGCCGTTGTCCCGGCCACCAGACTGACAGCGGCAATATCAAGAGGGCCGCCTGCGGCGTTGCCTATGCCGGTTGCGGCGTTCAAAGTGATGTCGTCGCCAGTGATGTTCACATCCGAGTTGCCGTTGCCTGCCCTTAGAATGGCCCCGCCGGCCGTAATGTCGACATCGGCCTGCATGCCATCCCCGGCTTTGACCAGATCCACTATGACATCGCCATTATCGGCAACAAGCGTTATATCGTTATCGTCCGAGTCGGTAACGGACGCCACCGACTCCGCAGTGATGGTGCCGCCGGCCGTCACCGTTATGTAACCATCGGCCGTACTGATATCGGCCAGTCTGACGGCATCCAATTCATTGATCGTCAGGTTGCCCGATCCTGTCACACTCATGTCAGCGCTGTTGGCGGTGGTCGTCAGGTCAATACCGCTGGCGGCCGCTACCCTCAGTTCGTCTCCCGTCACCCGTCCGCCGACATTGGTGACCACCGTGCCATTGCCGGTATCGGCTGTCAGCATAACATCGCCGCTGTCTTGACCTGCGTCGATGTTATCTATGATTATGCTGCCGCCTCCGGTGGCTGTAAGCGTGATGTCGTTGGCATCAGAGTCTGTCTCGGATACGACATTGACGGCGGTTATAGTCCCCCCAGCCGTGACCGCGATGGGCCCGTTGGCTGAAGTAACGTCGATCAGTTCAATGCCATCGACTTCATTGATGACAACCGGTCCGGCAGATGTCGTCCTGCCGCTAAGCGTAGCCACATTTGTTTGCAGAGCGTCGGTAAGAGTGCCGATGCCGCTGGAAGCAATGGCCGTCAGATTGCCGGCAGTCACATTAACCACCGTTGTGTCGGTAGCGGTTATGGCTCCCGTCGAGGCTGTCAGATATACGTCGCCATTATTTGTAACGATCTCATTCACGGCGATGCTGTCCCCAGCCGTGTAGCTCACATCGCCTGCTGCTGTCATTGCCTTTGAGCCTGCTGCCATGGCAATATCTCTGCCGGCTGTGAAGCCGATGTTGCCGTTACCCCCTACCGTCATGCCGGCATCGGCCAGAAGGGCTATGCTGCCTGTTTCAGCCGTAGCCGTAATGTTGCCGTTGCCGGCTACAGATACAAGTGCACTCTGCCCCTGCTCTATGTTCTGCCCGGCGTTAAGCGTGATGTCTCCATCCGTGCCGACTCCAACATTGCTAAATGTGCCAAGCGTTATACTGCCGGCATCGGCTGTCAAGTCGATATCGCCACTGCCCTGCACGCCGGTAAAGGCGTTACTGCCAAGCGTTATATCCTGTCCGGCGGTGAAATCGATATCGCCATTGCCCTGCACGCCGGTAAAGGCGTTGTTACCAAGCGTTATATCCTGTCCGGCGGTGAAATCGATATTGCCATTGCCCTGCACGCCGGTAAAGGCGTTATTGCCAAGCGTTATATCCTGTCCGGCGGTGAAATCGATATTGCCGTCAGTGCCAACGCTTGCTCTTGCTCCACTGCCAAGGGCGACGCTCCCCGCTGTTGCCGTAAAGCCTATGTTCCCGGCTCCGGCTGTCACTACTACCGCATCCTCGCCAAGGCCGATGTCGTTGCCGGCTGTCAGGTTAATATCCCCTGTGCCGGTGACCACCGTCGCACGCTCTGCCAGGGCTATGTCATTGCCTGCATCAAGGCTGATGTTGCCGTTGCTATTGACGCCTACCAGGATATCCGCCCCAAGGGTTATATCACTGCCGGCTGTAAGACCGATATTACCAGTCCCTCCAACCGTCATGACCGCATCAGCCAGAAGGGCTATGCTACCTGCTTCAGCCGTTGCCGTAATGTTGCCGTTGCCGCCAACCAGGATATCGGCGTTTTGATCCACGGAATCAGCGGCGCTGATCCGGATATTGCCGGTGGCTCCGGTAGAAGAGATATCAGCGTTGATAGTGATATCGTCGGCGGCCGAACTCGTTCCGGCAACAAGAACGATATCACCGCTGCCGGAATTGGTTATCGCTTCATTAATAGTCAGAGG
>JAQVUQ010000265.1 GCA_028699365.1 bacterium
GCAGACCTCGCCGCGCACCTGTAGGTTCTTGTATAGCAGGCCATGATTCTTCGTCCTCTGCATCTCAATTACCGGATCTTTCCAGATGGTCACGCGCGAGTGATACGTCCAGCCGCACCCCTCATGGCAGCGGATGATACGGCCCGGGAAGTCTTTCAGGCCAGCCGCTCCGTCACGGTTCATGTAAAGCGGCAGGTCCTTACAGTGGACGGCGCACAGCCGGCCGTTCTTCGTCACCCGCAACAGCTCTTTGACAAGGAACTCATAGTGCCGGAAGAACTCTTCATCGTCGGCAGAGTTGCCCATATCGGCTATGCTGTCCGAGTAGATATACAGCGAACTAAAGGGCGGGCTGTATACGCTGAAATGAATAGACTCGTCAGGGATGCCCTGAATAACGTCCACGCAGTCGCCCTCGTAAAGAACGTAATCATCGCCGTGAAATTGATCTACAACCTTCATATCCATCTCCTATCCTGCTTTCAGCCATTCCGGCATCGTCATGATTGTTTCCGGTTGGTATAACTTCGCCCGCCTGAAATCCGTCTCGGCCAGGAAGCCGGACTTCCGCATGGCCGCGTTCATAGCCTGCTGCATGCGCTTATGGGCTTCCTGCTTGCGTTGGATGGTCTCGATGATATTGCCCTCTGTCTCGGCATATATCAGGTGCGCGTCTACGGGATGCGCCTGGCCGAAGCGCCAGGACCTGCGAAGCGATTGGTATAGCTTCTCGAAGGAGTAGCCGACGCCGACGAACACCTGTTTGTTACAGTGCTGCCAGTGGAGGCCATACCCAGCTATATCAGGTTTGGTAATAATCGCCTGTGCAGATCCGTCGCTGAAAGCGGTCAGTTTGCGCTCTTTAGCGGCGATGCTTTCAGATCCCCTCACTTCTACGGATTGCGGCAGCATAGCCTTTAAAATATCTGCCTCCTTGTTGGTATCGCACCAGACCGTCCAGGCATCGTCGGGAGATCCGGAGACGATATCCGCCGCCCGCAAGCATCTATCGTAGGCGGTGGCGTCCTTCTCCTTCCACATGCCCGTAGCGCTGGTATCGGCCAACACAAAGAGCCTGCCTTGCTCTTGGGCGCGTAGGTGATCCACAGATACAACTTCGCTGTGTATGTTCAGCGGCGGCAGATCAAATCCATCATCGGCATACCCTATATCGCTTGGCTTGGATACGCAGACGGCCCAGGTAGTCACCCACTGCCAGAAGTCATCGGCAGCATGACCCTTGAGCCGGTAATTGCCAGCGGCCATCGTATCGTTGATGAACCACCGGCTTATCATCTCGTTGCTGTCCATGATGTTTAAGAACTGGGCGTGATTGCCAAGCTCCAGGTAATCGTTCGGCGCCGGTGTCGCGGTGCAGGCCAGCTTGAAAGGGGTATGCTCGAACATCTCCAATATCATGCGCTTAGTCTGCCCGGTGTAGGCCTTCAAGATACTACTCTCGTCCAGGACGACTCCAGAGAACGCGTTGGCATCAAACTCTTTCAGCATGTCGTAGTTGGTGATGACGATATTGTTCTCGACTTCGCGCTGGTGTCGGCAGTATTGTATTTCTGCCCCCAGCTTACAGCCCTCGCGGATCGTCTGGCCGGCCACGGCAAGCGGAGCTACCAACAGCACGCGTCCGTCAGTATAGGCGGAAACATGCTTGGCCCACTCCACCTGCTGAAGCGTCTTTCCCAGGCCGCACTCCTCGAACAGTGCCGCTTTACCCTGCTTTAACGCCCACTTCTCTATCTCTCGCTGCCAATCGTAAAGGACAGGGCTGATGCTGGGAGCGTCAATCCCCCGGGCCTCGGTAGTTATTACTTTTGACTTTAGGAACTCCTGATACTGACTCATAACAACCCTCTCTAAAACGGCATATCCCGCATATTAAAACCGGTCTCGACATACCGACGTTGCTGCTCCTGCCTCGGCTCCGTCTTGGCCTGCTGGCGCTTATCCTCGGCATACCCCTTGCGCTCGATCACCGTCCGCATCACGCAAAAGCAGGTCACGTGGCCGTATATCTTCCGGCCCATGATCTCCGACAGGTCGTAATTCTTGACCGTGGAGCCACAAGTAGTGCAGAGGTATGACGGCTCATCGCTCAGTATCCGGCCGTTTTTAAGATAATCGCTGACGGCGTTGCTCATCTGGCGCATCAGTCCTCACCTCCCGTAAGTGCCGGCCGCTCGGTGCCGATCATCGCCTGCTGCAACTCTATCGGGTATCCTGTGAGCGCCTGTGCCTGCATGTCCACTGGCATCAGGCTGATCTTTCGGAGCTTGTGCGCCTGCTCGGCGTAAGCGGCGCGGAAGTGGCTATACATGACCTCGGGGTCCTCGGTGTGAATAAATTTCTCCAGGCCGATCGATCTGATGACATACTCAACGGCCACGTGACACTCGTTATACCTCTTGCGCTTAACCGCCACCCGCAACTGCAGGAAGGCCTCTGCCAGTGTCGGAAGTCCGAAGCCCCCGGACAATTCCACCGCTGCGGTCCGTATCTCGGATGGTGCCGGAAAAAACGCTTTGCGGTTTAGGACCACCAGCAGCGCCCGCCGCGCCAGGTCAAAGGGCAGATCGCCTATGGTCATCTGCCACGAGGCTGTTACGTCTCCGAGGTTTTTACTCTCCATTGCCGGGAATGGTGCCGAAGCCATCTTGACCAGGCTCCCGGTTTCACTTGCCGTCATATCCTGCCTCCATTCTCTCTACTGCTGCATCCACGCTGGCCGCTCCGGTCAATCCGCTCGATCCTCCGCCGGCAGAACGCCCACTCAGCCTGGCGAGAATCTTAGTCACCGTATTGGCCGTGTGAAAGTTGCCGATGGGATGCCCCTGATAAAATTTGTCCGTCAGCTCGAAGTAGGCATCCACCATCTGCAGGCATCTGTCCAGCCCGTATTTTTTTATCAGCCCGGCGAGCTGCACAAAGTCGCCCTTGCCTCCCGGTGGCCTCTCCGGCCTGTCAGTGCAGTATCTCTCCTGCCAGCAATCGACGTAATACTCAAACAGGGTGGTTTGCGGTGACAGTTTGCGTTGCTTATCGCCGTCCGGGGGATTGTCTCCTGGAGGATCACCGGGTAATTTATTACCAGTATTATCCTTCTCTTCTTTCTTCTCTTTATTAGGGGGCTGGAGAGGCGCATCAATACTGGCGTTTCCAGCGTCTGCTGTATACATGCTGTACCCCTGCTGTATACATGCTGTATCGGTTGCTGTATCCTCTGCTGTATCCAGTGCTGTAACTGTTGCTGTACCGTTTTCGCGTACAGCAAAATCGCCAACAGTTTTATATTTTGATATCCGATAGATGGATGATTGCCACTGATTTTTACCTACAGAGACAACCTCGATATACTTACCGTCTACCAGCGCTTTTATGGCCGCCCCAACCCTGACAGGCTGTATCCTGACGCAGTCTCCTATATCCCGCAGCGACACTGATACACACCCCTTCCCCGTTCCGCGATCAAACGGAGAAGCCATCATTAAAAGGGTAATGTATACCTTTGTCTCCACCGGGCTCATGTTTGCCATATGGTCCAGCAAGCCTCTTGATAGCGGAACATAAGTTTCGTCAGTCACTTTGATGCCTCACACAGCTTAAATTCGATCACCCATACCCAAGGGTTTACATTCCACGATCTGTAACCGTAGATGGAATCCCATAGCTCCTGATATTGGCTCCGCAAGTCCTGCACGGCATCGTGCTCGCGCAGGTAACTCTCCAAGCCCTCCGCGATGCAATCCTCAGGGGTGATGTCCCATAGCTCCTCTATATGCGTAAAAACAATCTCTACCCAGGCCACTACAAACAGACGCCATAGCCGTTCCCAGAGCCATGGGAAGCGTTTTACGGCTCTGACCATGCGGCTATTCTCGATAACCCCTAACCTGTCTCCAGTCTCACCATACCGGCACGTATCTCCAAAAATGTTAGGGCTGAGCTTGCGCCGCGTCTTCGTTTTCCGCCCGTCTGGGATCAGTTTGACCAGCTCGCCATTGAACAGTATTGGCCGCTCTCTCATCTCCCCACCTCACACACCGGAACGAACACCTGTTCGCCCGCGTTTATCCGTCCATTCATCTCAACCACCCTGTCGCAATAGTCCCGGATATCCATGCCCCTCGGGTGATACTGCTTGGCTATGTCCCATGCCTGTGAGCTATTGGCCGTAATGCGCTGGATGCCCACTGTGCGCCAGTCAGGGCCGTGCAGCAGGGAGGCTATGCCCATCAGGAGGGTAAATATGAGGAGAAATTCAATCACGCTACGCATCGCTAATACCTCCTCTGAAACCGGCGCTCTGTTTCTAACTGCCCCTTCAAATCCTCAATCTCTTGCAACAAGTCTTGATTTAGGTCGGCGATTATCTCGTCTCTAAACTCCTCGAATATAGCCTTGCGTATGCGTCCAAAATCATACTGCGCCTGTATTTTCCGGTTGCCGTAGTTTTGCAACCCGGACAGTAATTCGTTCCTGAAATTGCCC
>JAQVUQ010000266.1 GCA_028699365.1 bacterium
TGTCAGGCAATCATCCACTGCATGACATCTGCGATGACTACGCGGCGCACAACGGCAACGGGTTCTGGCCCAAGGGTGGGGAACCGCCTAAACCTCACCCGAATTGTCGCTGCCATCTGGAGCCGGTTACTGAGCCTCGGGAAGCCTTTACGGCCCGCCTACACAACTGGGCGGCTGATCCGTCTACCGAGCCGGATATCGAGGATTGGTATAACGACGGCCCGCGGGAGTTCTTGAAGCGTCCCGGCGGTCGTGGTGTCCTGGTGACGCCGGGCATTGATCTGGCAAAGCAGAGCATCGTCAGCAGCATCTACGAGGCGCACGGGTGGACGCCTGCAGCAAACAAAGCCGTGAGAGAGGTATCGGATGATATCAGGCAGCGCACGGTGGATGCCGGTGTGGAATTTGTCGGCATGGTGGATGCGGAGACCGGGGATAAGATCGGCGGCATTGTCCGCGGCCTAAGAGATAGGGCTAATGCTTCCGGGCATATCTCTCTGATGAGGGATGGCCGAAAGCATATCCTGCTGCATACTCATCCGAGAAGCACGGCGTTTTCGTATGTTGATGTCGGGCTCCTTGTGCGTGACGATCTTGCAAAAAAGCTGCAAACGATGTATGTTGTAGGCAGAGACGGGACCAGGTATCTGATATCTCCGAAGCCAGGGAGCAAGGTGGCTTCCAGGGAGGCCGTAAAACGGGCGTTCGGTGCAGAAGAGGGTATTCGGTGGCCTGCGTGGCATGCAAAGGTTCGGGCCGGTAAGATATCCAAAGATCTGGCTGAAAAGGAGTGCACGCACGAGGTCTGGACGAATATCGCTGATGACCTGGGCCTGATCTATCATCGCATAGAGGGTGAGTAAATGCCTGACAAGGAGAGCAACATTTTATACGACTGGTCCGCTAGCCATGGCTATCTGATCATGCGCTCTGACTATGATGATGACATGGACGAGAGGGCACAGGCGGCGCTTGAGGCTGCTGATGCTGCTGGTCTGTCCGATGATGAAATAGATCGTCAGATATTACTTGCGATTACCAAAGGTGAGAAGCATCGGATCGTTGAGAGCTTCCCGGCCGGCACGGACATAATGGACATTTTAAGTCGGTTGGATCAGGTGGCCTAAAGAAAGCCGGGTAGTTTTAAGGATTTCAGGAATAGCTTTAGAGGGCGTCGGAAACGGCGCCTTTTCTGTTGGTTGAAGGGTGGTGAGGATATGAGTTGTGTAGTGCAGCGTCCTGCAGCGCGGGACGGCGGCGGCAAGTTTACCGGGACGGTAGTCCGAAGCTCCGGATCGTGTGTGGTGACCAACACGTCGCAAGCGCCGCCGGGGCAGACGATAATAAGCCAGAAGCAAGGCAACCGCTGAGAGGCGGTTTTTTTGTTGGTTGAAACGGGGTGATGTGATGAGAATTGTTGTAAGGGAAGCGGGATCTCTCTTCGGAGAGATGGCAGAGCCGGTCGGGGAACTGACCAGGCTGTCGGCTTCGCTGACGGGTGAGATGCGTGTGGAGGATGTGCCGCTGGCACCCGGGGTTGACTTGGCGGCTCTTACGGCCGGTGACGATGACCCGCTGCAGGTCGTGGTGGCGATCCCGGCAGGCCGAAGCACGCGTAAGTGGAACTATCTGCCGCAAACCATGCAGAGCATAGCGGGAGAGGTGGCCAGTAACACGGCAAACGGCTTTTTGGGACACCAGAAAGCTGAGGATGTTGATTACCAGTTCTTGCCGCCGGTGACTCACTGGGTCGGAGCCAAGTGGCAGGATGGCAAGGCTTACTTCAGGGGTGTAGTGGATGCTGCTGCCAAGGATTTGAAGCGCTGGATACGATCTGGGCGCATCAAGCAGGTAAGCATCTTCGGACAGCCGACACTGAAGACCATTGCTGGTGAGACGCAGGTGATTGGCTATAAGTTGTTGTCCATCGACTGGACGCCGCTGGACAGGTCGGGCATGCCTACCCGGATAGTGGCCATGGGCGAGATGGACTGGATCACAGGGGATGCCGGGAATCCTGCCGGCGAAATCGAAAATCAAGACGGAGGTGTAGTAATGACTTTTGCGGAGATCATTGCCGAGCTGCGGAAGCTCGGTGCCAAGCCGGCACAAGTGCTCGGCGAAATGGGATGGGCTGTCAAGGACGTTCTGGGAGCTCTGGGGATGTCCTTTGACCAGGTGGCTGGGGAGATGGACGGCGCCCGGTTCACGGCTCTTACGGGGGCTGAGGCTCTGGTGGGCGAGATGGCTCAGGTTCTGGGCGTGGAAGAGGGCGGCGATGTCCTTGCGGCTGTCCGGACGGCTGCCGAAAACAGCGGCAAGTTTCTGGCGGGTGAGCAGGAGAAGGTCGTCGATAAGGTTGTGGGCGAGATGGTGACCCAGGAGGCTGCCAGGCCGATGATCAAGCGGATGCTCCAGGTTGACACCGGGGCTGATGAGGCTGCGGTCAAGGCTGCCGTGGGTGAGATGCTGGAGCAGGAGGACGTCAAGTCCGTGCTGTCCGGCTTCGGCAGACCTGCCGGCAGCGGATATATCGCTCCCAGACAGGACAACAGGGCCAAGGGCGCGGGCAACACGACCAAGGGGCTGCGTCCCCGTAAGGTATCTATCTAAGACAATTCAAGGAGGTGTAAAGGATAATGGCTAGAAAAGTTGGAGACGGGAAATCCGTCCGGGTGACGGTGCCCGAAAATACCGTAATCGAGCAGGGCAAGTTTTACCTGCTGGACGGTGTCCTGGGATGGGCCGTCCGGGGCGTGACTACCGGCGCAGGGGAGACCGCCCTGGTTGTTCTGGTAACGGAAACCCTGGAGTATGAGACCAGCCAGATCACGACTGCCAACGCTTTTGCGGCTGGCGATAAGGTCTACTGGAACGCTGGCACCAAGAAGTTCACTACCGTCCCGGGCAGCGGGCAGTTCTGTGGTGTGGTAACGACCGCCAAGGATGAAAACGATGTGATCTGGTTCGTATTCGTGGGGATGGCGAACTCTCCGGAATCCGACGTGGTCGGTGAGCTGGGCGATCTGGACACCACGGCCAAGGACAGCATCGTTGCGGCAATCAACGAGGTCAAGGCGGCAGCCGATGCCGCTGAGGAGTCTACCGCAATCGGGACGCTGGCAGAGTTGACCACGACCGCCAAAGGGTCGGTTGTCGCTGCTGTCAACGAGGTTAAGGGCGCTGTGGATGATGTGTCTGAGGACGTAGGCGATATAGCCACGTTGGCTACAACCGCCAAGGACGACGTCGTAGCCGCTGTCAATGAGGTCAAAGGGGACGTTGACGATGCCCTGGCGCGCGTAGCTGCGAATCATGTAGCGGTTGCCCAGGCGGATGCCGCTGCGCAGGGGGCTGGCTATGTTCAGGCAGATGCTCAGAGTGTAGCTGACCTGGCGAATGCCAACAAGGACAAGCTCAATGACGTCATAGCGGCTCTCAAGACCGCCGGCCTGATGGCTGCCGACGCTTAAGACAATTTAGGGAGGTGAAAACAATATGGCAAGAATAATCAGTATAGATGCTCTGCGCGAGGAGCGCAGAAAGCAGACTATCGAGGAGGCGATCCCGTATACCCTTAACGGCGAGATGCGGGAGGTCGTCAAGCGTATCGTCAACGGTGAGATGGAGGCTTTTGAGCTGGAGCATCCCGTGGGCGAGATGCTGACCACTCCGGACGGGTTGAATGCGGTGGTGCAGAACACCATCATCAACATGGAGCTGGGGCGTGAGGCGGTGCCGCTGCTCTATAAGGCTATCTACCGCACTATAGAGGACGCCAACTTCACGGAGAACGTGGACATCGCTCCGTTTATCCGTGCACAGGTGGTCTTCCTGCTTCATATGGAGCTGGAAGAGATCAAGTTCGGCACCCGGAAGATCGGTCCCAAGGACACCGTGCCGATCAACACCTATGCGGCTGGGTTCGAGTGGACGGAGGACATGCGCCTCTATGACAAGACCTGGGAGCGCAATGAGCTGGACAGGGCCATGGGTGAGGCGTATAACGCGCTGCTCAATCACATGCACCTGGCTCCGATCCTGGAATTCAGCTACGCCGCCAAGAACAAGACGGGGGCTGACGCTACCGGGGCAACCCCTCTGGAGCGGATGCGCAACACCGTCAAGGCGGGCCTGCAGCACTCTGCGCTGGACAAGAATACGGATACTCGTAAACCGAGGAATCCGTCTGTGCTGCTGGCGCACAGCTCCAGGAGGATGGATATCGAGGAGTGCCTGCAGCGCATGCAGATAAGCGGCACGATCTACCCGGCCATATCTCAGATCGGCACCATCGTTCTGTATGATGGCTGGAGTGATCTGGTAGGCGAGAAGGAATACTCCTACGCCGGCTGCGACACCGGGAAGGCCTACCTGATCGAGCCTATCCGGTATTTCCGCGAGCTGATCAAGCATGACCTCAGGGTGGATGCCCAGGCGGGTGATCTGTCCAGGTTGGTCGAGCAGCAGATCGTGGGCAGAGCCAGACGTGGCGTGGTGG
>JAQVUQ010000267.1 GCA_028699365.1 bacterium
AGTGGAAAGTTCTTCTGCCGATACTTCGACATCTCAAAAGCGGCATAGACTCACCGTCTCTGCGTATCTTCCTGTGAAGAGGCGGTTTCCGGATCATACCTGGCAGTCAACATAGTCTTGCTGCGCAGGGCTATCAGCGCCGGCCATATCTCCCACGGCCGGGGCAGCCCGTAGAGAACCTTATCCGTGCCCTGCACTACGGCAAAACTTAGGAGAATATCCGATACCTTGGTATAACCCGGCAGAAAGACACAGTTCCTCACAGGCAGAATGCTCTCCGTTTCCATTCCCCGGGTGATCTCGTGCTCATTGTTGCGCACTATCACCCGCTCCAGGCCTGCCGGACGGGGAGGATGGTTCTGTTTGAAGGTAAAGGTATCCCGCAGGATATAGTCGTCACTCTGCACGTACTCACTGTAAAAGGCTCCTCCTCCGTCCCGGAATCTCTTCAGCTTGCCTGCTATTCTCTTTTTGAGATCGAGGTATTCCTGCCATTCAAAGTAGCCCGGCAGGTATATCAGGATACGGTAGTCCTCAAGATCCGCATCGACAAAATCAGCCGTCGCCACCCTGTCCACCTTCATCCCCAGCCCGGTAAAGATCTCCGTGAATACGTCTTCTCTGTCTGATACTATGAGTATACTGCTGCCTGTATCCATGATTTTCCTCCGAAAATTCTTCCACTCTTCATTGTGCCGCTCACCTTTCACGGCAGACTATTCACGCGTCGTATCGCCCATATGCCTTGCCGGCTTCATATAACGCCACGATATTCTCAACCGGTGTGCACGGCGCAAGATTATTGGCCGCAATAAGCATAAATCTCTTGCCGTCCATCACACCCGTCTCGCATATGCGTTTCGTCTCCGCTGTTATAGACTCCGGTGTTCCGTCCTTGATAAGCATAATCGTCGGACCGCCTTGCAATTCGATATCCGGTCCGAGTATCTTTCGCATCTTGCCATGATCAACCGGAAAACCGGTATTAAAGGTCTTGGCATTGAAGGTATCGGCCAGAAATTTATAATGGTGCGTAGCGTCACCGCACAAGTGTATATAACACCCTTTGGCGGGATCGCAAAAAGCTTCGAATATCTTCTCATGATACGGCAGCACAAACTCATTATACTGATCGGTCGAAAGCATGGCTATCGAATCATCGGCATAACTGAAGTAGCCGGGCTCCTCGTGGAATACGTTCTTTGCCGGGCTTTGCTCATTAGCCCACCTACGATGTGCTTTCATGCGCGCGATGGTGTTACGGGTTACATACTCCATGAGATCACGGTAATACTGCGGGCGCTCGTACATGTCCACCATCGTTTCCACCGTGCCGCGCAGCTTGAGCGCTATGGAGAATATACCGTCACTGACGGCCGCCTGGAAACAGGTATTCATCCTGACCGGGCGCCTGTGGAATTCATACCCTCCGTCGCATTTATCTTTAATATTCAGATATATCTCCATGGCCTTCTTCATGTAATCGCCCCGTCCCCAGAAGGGATCGGGATCTTCCCATGAATAGAGCAACGCAGGATCATCTTTTAACAGTTCTTCCGTGTCCGGTACGTCATTATCGCTGAAATAACGAAACGGGCTGCCGAACCATGCCTGATCGTGCGAGTTCTGAAAATCCATTCCTGCCACCCACGCATCATCGGGCACTCCCATGATGTTGTCGCAGAGGATATTATGGCGCATGTAATATTGATACTCGAGCTGGCAGACAAGGTGCGCATCGGCACGGGTAAAAAAGTCCTTGAAGGTGAATCCGGTCTTGTTGACAACGGGGTTGCTGAGCAGATTACGTATGCTGCCTGTAACCTGCACCGGCACGCGCGTATGCCGCTGCTCAAGGTAATCGGACATGAGACGCGTTACTTCCTCGTTATGCTTCTTATAGTCGATATCCTGCTTAAGATAATAACCCATTTCGTGCTCCCTTTTCAGCCTCTTATCTTCCACGCCTCATCGAGCATAGCCAGATAGTTCCCGGGCGGAACGAAAGAGGCGATACTGTTACCCGAACCGAATGCATAGCCCCCTCCATTCCCCAGTTCACTTATCAAAACGCGTGTATGATGTCTTATCTCCTGTTCATTACTTCTGCAGAGCCTGTCCAGATCAAAGCCGCCTAAAACAGCTATTCTGTTACCGTAACTACGCTTGGCCTCCATTACCGGTAAGATGGCATCCTCGTAGGAATGCTTGGCATCTACGCCGACATATTCAATAATGTCCTCCATTATTGAAGCAAGATTCCCGCAGGAGTGCAGGATACACGGCTTACCGGCATCGTGGACAATCTCCACTAAGCGCTTATGACGAGGAAGAACAAATCTTCTCAGGCTTTCAGGACTGAT
The DNA here is from genome assembly GCA_028699365.1 of bacterium. Classification (GTDB taxonomy): domain Bacteria; phylum UBP13; class UBA5359; order UBA5359; family UBA5359; genus UBA5359. The sequence goes on from JAQVUQ010000267.1 coordinate 2,364, forward strand.
AGACGTTTGAGTTTTGAACCCCATATCGTCGCTTATGACTATAGCGCCTACCTGTTCTATAGCCGCCATGCCTTGATAAACAGCCCGATAAAGAGTTTCCACACGGTCGAATACGGCTTCCACCAGCAGAGGATCGTCAAGTATCATATAACATAGCTGCTGGTAACCCACCAGTTCCTGAACCGTCTCGAAGATACCCTTTCTCTGGCCTATGATCTTCATGCCTTCGAGCAGCACCGGTATCAACTCTTCAAACTCTGAGTAGTCTATGGACGCGGCATCAGGCCAGGCATACCCTTCAAAGCTCTGCCGATCTTTGATCGGATACTCGCTGCTTGTATCTATCAGGCTGCCGGTGACCGCCTCCATAACCTCCGGGTCTACAAACAATTCATAAAACGGTAGCTTGTCCGGCCTTCCCCGGCGCCTGAGAACCTTCAGCAAGCGGTCAAAGTCCGGCTCGGGCCTGATTACCGTATCTTCAAGGGTCTTCAATTCCGGCATGCGTGTTTACTCCTGTATCGTTCGTTACAATGTTATCCCTTGTCCGCTGTCTCATGATCAGAAATCAAGCGTAAATGGCTCCATGCGCCCACGGTTGTTATCACGAAGCCATTGATTAAGTCTCACAACATCCTTGGCCTCCACATGCCCGTCCACGAAGACGATATTATCCATTCCCAGGTGTCTTCCCGGGAACGATGTGGCGGTATTGTTGTAATTGTTTATTGTGTATACCCCGCGATTCGGATCAGTGCCGGCGCCATTGGGACGTTGCTCGGCAAGCAGGATCGTCCTGGCCGGATCCAGAATCTGGGCCAGGCATGCCGGGGGGTAACTGGCTGTAGTGCCGGAATATACCCCGCCGGCCCCGTTGGCCGGCCAGCAGAGAGGCCCGTGTGTCAGCGCTCCATAGCCCGGATAATTTCTCAAAAGATTACTGGCTATGGAAGCGACACTGCTGTCTGCGGAGGGGCAATAGAGAATACCGTCCCGCTTGGCATAGTCAGCACCGTAAGCGGATAGCCGCTGTGTCCAGAGATAAGTGGTCCCGGTGCCGTTAGTCCGGGGCGGAAAAAACTCGTCATAATCCTGGACATACATGTTTATGACCATACCGAGTTGCTTTATGTTGCTCTGACAGGTTGCCTTACGTGCGTTCTCCCTGGCCTTGGAAAAGACCGGGAAGAGAATAGCGATAAGTAGTGCTATTATCGCAATGACTACGAGAAGTTCTATTAAGGTAAAACCATTTCTTTTACTCATGACTGACGACTCCCTTCTTGCTCTTGGTTGGCATAATATGCCGTGTTACTGTCAAGACGTTCTCATTGTCATATGACGACCATATATACCACTCCCCCCACACACAGATACCACTGTTGCTGCCGGAAACCGCCGCTATCACGGCCCGGATCTGCCGGTTATCCGGCAGATCCGGGTTCTTTGCTCACTCTGAGATAGCCGTCTGTCGTCTTGCCCGAGGCCATCTCTTGCACGCGAACGCGCCACAGGCCTGTTCTGTCGTTCTGCGCCAGGTCCATCCTGATTGCCAGTTGTCCGTTTACGGCACCGTAATAACCGCTGAACTCCATCCTGGCACCTTCGGGATCGAATATGTCCACGCATACCGGCACTACCGCATCGACAGGACGACCGGCATCATCCACCACGGCAATCCGGCAGTCAACTCCCTGTCCGGTGGAAGCTCTCTCCGGCAGGGATACTTTGACACCGTGTATCTCTCGTTCGGTTATCATCAGTATCCGCCCGTCACACGGGCCAAGCTGCACCGGAATGCACAATTTACCGGCAGCCGCATCCGGGACGGCAACTCTCTGTCCCGAAACAAGATCGTAAATATATCTCTTCTTCCCGCTCACCAGCAGTTCCGTCTTCGACGGCAGGCCGTCTTCCAGCACCATCCCATACTGCCCTACATACGTACCGCACTCCCGGCTGTCATTGATGGCAAAGAGGTAATCGGTTGTTCCGTATCGTCTGCGGTAAGTTATAACATTGGGATTGGTTAACTCGGCATAACGGGAGTACGACCGTCCAGTTCCCGTCGCAAGGCTGCCGCCCTGGACAGCAGCGCCTCCCTGGCCTTTTTTGCCCGG
>JAQVUQ010000268.1 GCA_028699365.1 bacterium
CTATATTGTAGAGGGTAGCTAAGGCGAGATAAATGGAGGTAAAATGATGTTGAAGTCAGGAATAGCAGCCCAACTGTACACTCTCAGGGAGCACTTGAAGACTCCATCCGATATTGCCGTGACTTTGGAAAAAGTCAGGAGCATCGGTTACCAGTCTGTGCAGGTATCCGGTATGGGACCGATAGACCCTGAAGAGCTTAAACGGATAACCGATGACCTTGGGTTGACCATATGCGCGACACACGTTAACTTTACCAGCCTGAACGAAGATCTTGATAGAGTCATAGAGACCCATCGCATTTATCAGTGTCCTTATGTCGGTCTGGGAAGTATGCCTGAATTGTATCGCAACAAGGACGGCTTCAGGGAGTTTGCCCGTATCATTTCAGGGATAGGAGCCGCCCTGGCGGAGAAAAGCTTGACCCTGATTTATCACAATCACAGTTTCGAACTGACAAGATGGGGAGGTATGACGGGGTTGGACATTCTCTACAAAGAGAGTGATCCTTCCAGCTTTCAAGCGGAGCTGGATACCTACTGGGTACAGCATGGCGGTGGAGACGTTGTTGCCTGGATAAAGAAGCTTAAGGGCAGGTTGCCCGTCATTCATCTCAAGGATATGGGCATCCGCGATGGCCGTCAGGTAATGGCCGAAGTTGGTGAAGGCAATCTTGATTGGAAAGCGATTCTTGCTTTCTGTGAGATGGCAGGCGTTGAATGGTATGTTGTAGAGCAGGATACGGATTTTCTCATCGATCCCTTTGAGAGCTTGAAAACCAGCTATGAGAACTTGCTCCGCATGGGGTTGAAATAAAAATGAAATTTTTAAGAAAATCAAGGAGGTTGTGGTAATGTATGCGCATAGAACTGTTTTTTTAGTGGTATGTCTGCTTCTATCGATGTCCTTTGGTGTGCCTGCTGAGGAGCAGGGGGGCGTAGCACCTAATCTGGTCGTCAATCCGACTTTCAAGGATTTTTACACTAGTTGGCACAGATGGGCTCCGTCAGGGGTTCCTGCTGACGGTTTTAAGGCGGACAACAGAGCGGGTGCAGATGACAATTTCAGCGTTTATATGCAGGGCTTCGATAAGTCGGCCTGTCTTTATCAGCGTGTGGAAGCGACTCCTGGGGCGAAATACCGTTTGCGGTTCAAATACAGGACGGCGATGAAGGAAGGAACGGCCCAGGTATCCCTGAGATTCCAGGTAGATAAAGAGATTCTGCCTCAGCTCTGGTATCAGACGGATGAAGCAAAATGGACACAGGCTCCTATAATCAAGGGACAGACCGATAAATGGGAGAGTTGTGAGTTGGAGATAAAGGTACCCGAGGATAAGAAGATAAAGTATGTCGTTCCCATGTTTGCGGTCGGCAAGCAGGCTCCGGATGATAAGTTCTACGTGGATGCGGTCGAGTTTTATGTGATCAAATAAAGTCATCGGCGTATAAACCTGGAGCAACAACTTTCGCAAACTACTGGAGGGCGGTAATGTATAGATATATCACCGTTATGGTGGTCGTTTTGTCCCTTTGGGTCGCAGTTTCACCGCTTCAATGCATGGAGATAGACGACCGTGAGAACAGAGCGGTATGGGGCATAGAGCCTAATACCATTGCTAATCCCGGTTTTGAGGTCGTTGATAGCAACGGGAGGCCCGCTTACTGGAATGAACGGTTACCTCAGGCAGCATCGCTTTCTGATTTTCAGAGCAAACATGGCTTTACTCGCAAGGTAAACCTCCTTAACGGCGGCTTTGAGGAATTGGATGAGAAAGGCACCTTCTTCAAGTATGCCAAGTTAAGGAAGATCGGCCGGGTCAAATATCACAAGGATGTCTGGAGAAGCGGCGTGGACCTGCAGGCCTATCTGAAGAGCAATCTTTTTAATACGGGGGATATGTACCCCTGTGTCGAGGAAAAGATCGTTCGTGACGGCAGCAGAGCTCTCAAATTTCAGGTCGTGAATTCCCGGGGGTTCAGTTGGTCCGAAATTTATTCAGGCAATGTCTTCAACGTGCTTCCATCAACGGAATATATAGTCAGCTTCAGTGTCTATCAGAGCGGTCCGGCGGATATCTACGGCTCTGTCTACCTGCATCTCGGCGGCCGTAAATATATCAAGCTGCCGTCGCTAGATCGAAATCGACGTCGCAATTGGCAAAAGTACACCTTCTCCTTCAAGACAGATGCCGTTACCAGCGGTCCATCCGCTCTGCAGTTCTGGGGGACCTGTAAGCGCGCCGGTATCTCCGGTGCGGTCATATTCGACAATATCGAAATATTCTCCAGAGAAGAACGATTGCGCTGCTGGAAAATCGTTGAGGACGATACCGGGCAGAGCGGCAAATGTCTGGCCATATCTGAAACAGCCGGGTCATGGGCTCTGACCGGTAAGACGGTGGGAATAGACTGGCATAAGAATTACCGGCTCAGTGCACTTGTGCGTGCAGAGAAGACAACCGGCATGAACCGTTTACAGGTGAACTGGAAGCGGTATGTCGGCGACGCGGGAGAGATGGCTGACTGGGAGACTATGGCGGTCACCGTCGGGCCTGTCCTGAACGGTACGTTCGATTGGCGGAAAATAGACATGGAACTTCGGCCGCCGCGAGGAGCACAATTCATGGAGGTGGAGTTGTACTCCAAGGGCAACCGAGGACGCTGGCTGGTGGATGATCTATTTATGGACGGTTTCGGGGCCCAACCGGTTGAATTTCTCATGTCCCAGGCCGGGTTCGAGAGCCGGGGATACAAGGATGTGCTTATCAGGGTAAAACAGAAGTTCACAGTACCAGTGACCCTGGCGATATACGCTGCGGGCAGCAAGACGGGAGTCGTCCTTTCCAGGAATATGACTTATCGTGGCAGATGTAAATGGGGCGCCTATTACTATGGAACGGATATAAGCGATTGGACTGCAGAGGGAACATACTATGCCAGAGTAACGGCCGGTCGGACCGTTAAAGCTGATTCCCCGATATTCAGCGTTAAAAAAGGCATTTACCGAGAGCTTGCCCGCCATGCCGCCGAATTTTTCTTCTATCAGAGAAGTGGATACGATATTCCCGGCTGGCGCAAAGCCTGTTACCTGGACGACGCCTGGATCACCGACTTCGGCACTTCTCAAAAGTTCGAACACAAAAACCTGACCGGGGGATGGTTCGATGCTGCTGATTTCAATAAGTGGCTGAATCCGGCCGGATGGTATGTCCGTGCCCTGGCATCTACATACGACCGTTTGCAGGATGACAACCGTAATTTTCTCAAGGGTGATCTTCCCGATATGCTTGCGGAGGCGGAGTGGGGAGCCGATTACATCAGAAAGAGCTATAAAGGTAACGGAGACTTCTATTTCTGCGTTAAGGTCCACGATGCTCGTACTCCTCCAGAGCAGGATAGCGATAATATACCCGGCAATGAGGATGACAGATGCTCCAATACCGTCTTCCAGGTGCCCTGTGGCACCTTGGGGCTAGCTTCTATGGGAACCGTTTTGAAGAATGTGGATAGCAATCGATCGGAAAGGTATCTGGCCGCGGCTGAGGATGCCTTCGGGTATCAGGTTAAGAATGCGGGCATAGTCAATAAGCTTCGAGGCTTAACTGAAGAAAATATAAATCTGACCATGGCTGCTATCGATCTCCATGGCGCTACCGGCTCTGCGGAGTATGAACGTTTTGCGGCTGAACATGTTCGATCTATCGCAGAGGCCTGTCTTAAGGGCGAACACCTCGGCCCGCCCATTGACGTGAGTGAAGAGAACAAACTGATGTATTACATTGATGTCATGACGGAGTTTGTAAATGCTTTCCCCGCAACAGAAGGGAGCAAGCTATGCAGGGAAGCGCTTTCCACGATAGCCGATCAGATGATGGCGGCTTCATCCATCTCTCCTCTGAACCATACCCAGACGTTGGCCAGGGACTTGAGCGATTCGCAGATATTCCTGTCCCTCTCCAGGAGCAATACTTACCCTTTGAGTTGCGCCTCGCAATTGGCTGCCATGTCCGTTGTTCTGGACAGACCGGAACTGCTGCGGCAGGCCGAGCGCGATCTGCAATACGTTCTGGGCAGAAATTTCCAGGGGACGAGTTGCATGGCCGATGTGGGCTGGAAATGGGGAGCTCATTTCAGCCACCTCTTTGTCTGTCCGGGGCATGAGAACGGTATTATCCCCTACGGTGTGGCCAAGGGGCATGCCATAGGCGATCAGTTTTTCCGCAAAGGCATGCCGTACGCTGTGATGCCCGGCATTTACTCCCCCGGCATGGAGGAGTGGAATCTGGAGATATACGGTGAGACGCAAAGCTGTCTGCTGAATGCTTTATCCAATATAGTTACGGCCATAGAAAGGGGTGTGTACCAGAGATGATGAGCATCATTATCTGTCTGTTCTGTCTTTTGGCGGTATTAACGGCAGATCCGTCCGTTCTCTGCCTTGAGGCGGCTCCGCCTCAGGCGGACATCAGCGGAT
>JAQVUQ010000269.1 GCA_028699365.1 bacterium
ATTGTAATACTGGCGCGCAAAGGCTATCCGGTTTTCCGTTGAGACAAGCTCTTCCTGCAGCGACAGCATAACCGTGTCGGCTTTGAGAGCGGGATAACTCTCGGCTACCGCCCAGAAGGAGCGCAGGGCACCGGTGAGCACGTTTTCGGCAGCAGCCTGTTCCCTGACGCCGGAGGCCCCTGCGGCTGCCTGACGAGCTGAAGCGACTCCTTCCAGCGTTGTGCGCTCATGCTCCATATAGCCCCTGGCGACGGCCGTCAGATTCGGTATCAGGTCATGCCTGCGTTTTAACTGCACATCTATTTGCGACCAGGCGCTTTTGACCCGTTGTCTGCCTTTAACCAGCAGATTATAGACTATAGTCACCGACGCCGTTAAGGCTATAAGAATACTGGTAATAATCAGCAATATCAGCCCCTGAGCCAGGCATCGATTTCACTCTCGGTGGGATCGACACCGTCAAACTTCAGCCCGGGTATAAAACGTACGGCCTCACGCAGCGCCGCCGTATACTCGCCATGGATGCAGGCAACATGATGGACATAGGGCCCGCGTACCAGCCGGTCTTCCCACAGCGGCCAGTCGTTTACTTTGACCCAGAGATAGGTGCCCTGTGTGGCCGGCCCATCGGTTCCGTCGGCGTGACCGGCCAGAAGGCTGTATTGTCCGTTGTCACCGTCAAAACGGGCTACGGTGATGCGGCCGCCCTTGATACGCCAGTTATTGCAGCCGCAGGCAACGCTGTTATGGATGAAGTGATTCTGAATCTCCGGCTTCTCCCCTTCCGCCGCCAGCGAGACCGGGAACGGCCCGCAATGCCAAAGCAGTTCGGCGTTGTCGTCCTCGGGGTGACGTATTGTCAGATCGGCAAAGAAGATCGGCGATGTGCCTGCGCCGGCTGCGGCCTGCAGCATTATGGAGGTAATCGCGCCGTGAATGTCTGTTTCACAGGTTACGGGGATACCCGCTTCCGTCAACTCGCCGTTGACAAAGCAAGGGTATATGCCTATCTTCTCCTGCATGGCGGTCCAGCACTGAATACCCAGCGCGTCAAGCTCCTGCTCTTTAACCCAGTCAATGAGCGACAGCTTCAGAGCGGCTATCTTTTCCATTTGATAGCCGGGCACTCTCGATATGCTTACTCGGCTGGATATGTCGGCTATCTCCTCGCGTACCTCACCGCTTCTGTCTTTTAAAACTCTTTCGATGCCCAGCTCAAGGTCGGCCATGGTAGTGGGAACAACCTCTATTCCCCATCTTTCCAACAGCTCTCCTTCATTTATCATCATCGTCCAGAAATCACCCGGCCGGGTGCTTGCCTGTCCTATTCTGGCGCCTTTAAAGGCGTTGGCTGCCCTGGCTGCCTGCACAAAAACCCTGATGCCCCGCTCCAGGACAGGATCGTCCATACGACAGTTAGTTATATAAGAGAAGGGCACTCCCATACGCCGCAGTATCTTGCCGGTGGCAAAGAGCCCGCACTGAGTATCACGCAACCTTGTGCCGTCAGACAAAGGCGCTTCATCACGCGGTCCCCAGAGAAGAAGCGGCTTGCCCAGATCACGACCCAGACGAGCCACAGCGTCCTCGGTGCCGAAATTACAGTGCGGCACCATAACAGCGTCTACACCCTCGCGCCTGAACTTATCCAGAGCTGCGCGCGCATCCGCTGCGCTGAAAAGCAAGCCCTCCTCGTTAATACCATCAATATTGACAAACTCTATGCCCATGTCGGTGAGTCTGGTTTCAACAAGCTTCTTATACTTTTGGCTGTCCTCACGGCTGAAGACGTTGCGCCTGGTCGGGGCTAAGCCGAGTTTGAATGTGGTTTTCATGAAGCATTCTCCTATCATATAATTGCTTGAAACACTTTGATAGTAATTCGCTGTCGGGCAATTCTTATCCTGCCTGATACAGGCCTTCCCCTGGCATATCAGCATGAATTTCAGCGTTAATCCGGGAATATATACCAATCATATCATATACCATATACAAGAACACATTAGCAGTATTGTCTAGCATTAACATTTCTTGCTATAATAACTATGATGAACCGCTTTTTTTCAGATACCATGCTGGAAACGCTGGAAGCGTCGGTAAGTAGAAAGATGATATGCTCCCGCTTCCCGGCTGAAGTTCAACCTATTGAAGATGCCCGGCATAATATATGGGCTGCTGAGCACTCTGATAGTCATTCTCATATGGAAGTTCTGGTACCGCTGTGCGGAGAAACGCTTTACGGTTTTAACGGCGAAGCTTACCCCTGCCGCCCGGGCATCGTCATGATTTTTAACCCCCTGGAAGCGCACGATTCATACTATCCCGGCTGGTCACCCGATGCTGATCATCTGTGGTTCCACTTTTCCCAGGACAGTATTCTCTTCAGAATATTGTATATCCGTGAGGGGATGATTCAGAAGCTTATCCCGGGCGGACGTCTGGATATTCCGTCAACGCTGGCCACTTATCTCAGGCAGGGTTTGATGCAGCAGCCGGACGATCCGGCCTGTCCGTCACCGGCTATGTTCCGGCTGAGAGTAGAGGCAATCATCTCAATCCTTCTCTTTGAGGTTATACAAGCCGGCTATCGTGATGAAATGCATATAGACAAGGATGAATTCCACCGGCAGATAATCACCACCATCGAACGCCACATTCAGGAAACGGCAGGCTCCGGTATCAGTCTGTCCAGCCTTGCCCGCATGAGCGGTTACAGCCCGTTTCACTTTGAGCGCATCTTCAAGCAGCATACGGGGCATTCGGTGCATCGCTACATAGACGAATGCCGTATAAACCGTGTCAAAGAGATGCTGGCGGAAGGACGTAAAATGAAACAAATATCCGATGCTTTGGGGTTTTCCTGCCCCTCCGCCTTTTCCAGATGGTATAAGGCTAATTTAAACAAGAAGATCCCAGTTCAATCCATTTCTGGTCGCTCTGAGAACTCCTGACCACCGCCTCTATAAAGGCCATTCCCCGGACGCCTTCATACACATCCGGGAAATCTCCCGTAGCTGTCTTGTCGCCTTCAAGTCGCTTATCCAGGGTTGCCACAAAGCTCTGATAGATATTGGCAAAGGCTTCTATAAAGCCTTCCGTATGCCCGGCAGGCAGCCTGGTATTGGCGGCGGCGTTCTCTCCCACAAATCCGGTGGAGGTCCTCAGTATCTGACTGGACTTGTCCAGCCAGTGCACTATAAGCGTATTCGGCTCTTGCTGATGCCACTCCAAGGCGCCTTTTTCACCGTAGATACGGATATTGATGGCGTTCTCTTCGCCTACGGCTATGCCGCTGGCCCAGAGGACACCCTTGGCACCGTCGCTCATGCGCAGCAAAACGCTGCCGTCATCATCAAGGACACGGCCGGGCACAAAGGCAGTCAGATCGGCGCATACTTTCTCTATCCTGAGACCGGTGATATACTCGGCCAGATTGGCACAATGGCTGCCGATATCTCCCATGGTGAAGCTGGCCCCGGCCCTGGACGGATCCGTCCTCCAATCAGCCTGTTTCTGCCCGCTCTCTTCCAGCAGTGTAGCCATCCACCCTTGCGGATACTCCACCACTACACGGCGCACCTTTCCTATCCGTCCGCTCATTACCAGGTCCCGCGCTTCCTTGACCAGGGGATAGCCGGTGTAATTATGAGTCAGGCAGAAGAGCAGTCGCGTCTCCTCAACCTTGTCCTGAAGTTTCCTGGCCTCTTCCAAATTAAGGGTCATGGGTTTGTCGCAAACCACATGGAAACCTGCCTCCAGGGCGGCTATAGCCACGGGATAGTGCATAAAGTTGGGGGTGACTATGCTGACAAAGTCCATACGCTCTCCCGCAGGCAGAGCGGCTTCGCTCCTGAACATTTCTTCATAGCTGCCGTATACTCTCTCTTCAGGCAGGAAGAGTTCCCCACCGGTTTCCCTGGACTTGTCGGGACTTGAACTGAAAGCGCCGCAGACCAACTCTATCCTGCCGTCCAGCCTGGCGGCCATGCGGTGTACCGCTCCTATAAAAGCGTCCTTGCCGCCGCCAACCATTCCCATGCGTATTCTGCGTTTCATAAGCTCCTCCCCGTCAAATCATTGATTTTACGATTGCACCCTTGACCACATACCGTTCTTTTGGGAGCGCAGGGCCGCTTCCAGCACCAGCATTTCATCGTGCCCGGCCCGAAAATCCGGGTATCTGTAGTCAGGCACACGTCCAGCCTCCTTCAGTTCAACGGCAGTATAGAAATCACTGAACAGATTGAGCATGGCATCCATATAGCCCATAGGATGTCCTGACGGCAGTTTGGCATATTTGCGAGTGCTCTCCACTTGCAGGTTGGGTGATTCAAAGAACACCTGGTTAGCCTCATTCCTGTGGCCTATCCATAACTCGGCGGACCGTTCATGATTCCAGGCAATGGAGCCTTCCGATCCATAGAT
>JAQVUQ010000010.1 GCA_028699365.1 bacterium
CGTGAGATGGGACGTGCTTCCGTCTCCGGAGTCCTGGTGAGTTCGGTGCGTACCGGCAGTCCCTGCGATAATGCCAAGCCATCCATTGAAGCCGGCGACATTCTGGTCTCGATTGCCGGCAAACCCGTTTCCGCAACGGATGAACTGATTCGCGTTACCGAGCAGCTTTTGAAGGATAAGACAGAGCAGATACCGGTGTTGGTGGGGTTTGAGCGCAAAGGCGAAGATTATCTGACGGTGATCAAGATAGGCCCGGATGATTCCCGTGACCAGGGGCTGGAGGTGGCCAAAGCCTGGTTGCCGATAGGCATGCAGGTGCTGACCGCAGATATGGCGTCTGCACTGGGAGTGGAGGGACGCAGCGGCGTCCGTGTCGTTCAGGTATATCCCGGCAGCAGCGCGGAAAAAGCCGGGCTTAAGGTGGGCGATCTCATCGTGGCTCTGGACGGGCAGCGTATAGAGGCAACCCGGCAGGAAGAGCTGGAAGTGCTGCCGACGATGATACGGCAATACAAGATAGGCAGTACCGTCAAACTGACCGTATTGCGTAACTCTAAAGAGTTGTCTGTGCAGGTCAAACTGCCGGCTATTCCCAAGCCTGCACGGGAGATGGCCAAGTATCGCAGCGACGATTACGATTTCTCCGTTCGCGATATAGCCTTTATGGACAGGATAAGAGAGGGCTGGTCTGAGAAACAGACGGGAGTCATAGCCGAGGCTGTGGATGACGGCGGATGGGCTTCATTAGGCGGCCTGGCTTCGGGAGATCTTATATGTGCCGTGGACGGCCGGATGGTCTATGACGCGGCCGGCCTGGAAAAGACCATGGCGCAGGTTGCATCAGGCAACAGCCGCACCTTTATTCTCCAGGTAAGGCGCGGCAGGCAGAACGTTTATCTGGAGCTTCAAGCCGGAAAAGTCCGGAAGTGACTGTTAAGCTGAATATATTGAAAGTTCACGGTTCAACGTTCAGAAGTTCAACGTTTTCAGGCAGGCTGCTTAAGCTTTCTGCTTAATAACCTTGAACGGTGAACTCTGAACTCGGAACAGCGCTCGAAGAGCGCAGAGGGAGGTCTCACATGTCGATTCGCAGTATAAACGCACTTGCCGTTCTGGTGGTTCTATTCTGTGTGATGTCCGCTGTTTTGCCGGCTAAAGGCGATGAAGCAGCCGTTTGCAGGGATATAATCGCCAAAAACCAGGCCGCGGTGGTAACGCTGGAGGTTGTAGCCGTCAATCGGATGAGTATGTTCGGTGAGGAGAGCAAGAGCGAGAACAAGAGCGAGGCTATCGGTATGGTCATCGATCCCTCCGGGCTTGTCGTGAGTTCGCTGGCCATGATCAATCCATCCGAGTTCTTCAGTGAGCTGTTCTCCTCCATGTCTTCGGAAGGCGGCATGAAACAGAGCGGTGAAATTACCGGTTTAAAGGTTCTCTTGCCCGGCGGACAGGAGCTTCCCGCCAAGGTGGTATTGAGAGACAAAGATCTCGATCTGGTCTTCATCCGCCTGCTGAAGGCTCCGGAGAAGCCCTTGCCTTTTATGGATCTGAATCAGGAGTGCTCGTCCGCTGTTCTGGACCAGATACTTGTGCTGGGTCGTTTAGGCGTGGTAGCCAATCGCACCGTTTATGCCGATCTCTGTCGGGTGAGAGCCATGATAGAGAAGCCTCGCACGTTCTTCGTGCTGAACGATGTCGGCACTTACGGCGGTCCTGCTTTCACAATGGATGGAAAGCTGCTGGGTATCATGACCATACGCAAGCTTCCCAAAGGAGCGGTTTCCCTTTCCGGTGTGAGCGGCAGCGTGCTTCCCGTAGTTCTGCCGGCCATGGATGTAGCCGAAGTAGCCAGGGAAGCCATGACGGCAGGGAAGGGGAAGAAGTAGGAATTCAATTCAGTATCAGATTCACGGAGGCCAGAACGGCCAGTATCTGTGCTATCTGGATGAACCTCTTTTCCGGTATGTATTTCAGGATGAAGATGCCCGATACGGCGCCAATGGCTACCAGAGGGAAGAGCATCAGATTGAAACTCAGGGAACCGCTGTTTATCAGGCCCAGATTAGTGCTGAACGGCACTTTGAACCAGTTGAGCAGGAAGAAATACCAGGCACCTGTTCCAATGAACTCCATCTTGGGCAGGCGCATGGCCAGAAGATAGATGATCATTATGGGGCCGGCGGCGTTGGCCAGCATGGTCGTAATACCCGCTGCCAGCCCCATCAGGCAGGCGAAGCCCCACCCGGTAGGGATGCTTGCTCCCTTGCAGTATCTATCACGCCAGAAGCTGATCCCCAGCATGATAAGGGTTATGGCACCTATCACAGGCTTGAGCTGCTGATCGTCTATCCTTCCCATTATGAGATAACCGCAGGCTATCCCCACAGCAGCCCACGGGATGAGACGGATCAAATGCGGCCAGACGGCCTTTCTGCGGTAGTACATCACTGCGAAGGCATCGGCGAATATGAGCATGGGCAGCACTATGCCGGTAGAGATACGGGCCGGAAAGACGTTTGCCATAAGGGGTACAGCCAGTATGCCCAAACCGGGCAGAGCCGTTTTAGACAGGCCGAAAACTAAAGCGCTGACCGTGGCTGCGGCCCATTGGGCCAACGATAGATCATACAAAGTTGGTATCCCTCACTGATTCTCAGACTTCAGGCTGCCCGGTTCCCATCATCAGGTGATCGATGACATCCAGCAATTCCTGGATGCTTATGGGTTTGGATACGTAGGCATCCATACCTGCCGCAAGGCACTTTTCACGGTCACCGGTCATGGCGTAGGCCGTCATGGCTACTATAGGTATATGTTTGCCGGAGGTGAGTTCCTGCTCCCTGATGGCGGCGGTTGCCTGGAAACCGTCCATTTCCGGCATCTGAACGTCCATCAGCACCAGATCGAAGCGCTCTTCTTCAAATGCCTGCAGGGCTTCCTTCCCGTCCCGGGCCAGCCTGACTTCGTGTCCCTGCTTTTCCAGCAGGCGCATGGCCAGTTTCTGGTTGACGGCGTCATCTTCTGCCAGCAGTACTTTCCATGTCTTCTCACGTTTTATGTCAGTGAGAGACAGGTTCGCCCTGGCAGACTGAGCGGAGTGCTGAAATCCGATGATAGCTGCTTTGACGGCCCGCAGCAGATCGGATTGCCGGACCGGTTTCGTCACGTAGAGGTTGATGCCGTTGCGACGGCAATACTCCAGGCTCACGCCCAGGTCTTCCGACGAGAGCATCATGATGGCCGTCTGGGCAAACTCGGGATGCCGGCGTATTTCTTCCACCAGCATCAGGCCGTTCATCTCGGGCATGTTGTAATCGACTATCATCAGGGCGTAGCCCGAGTCCGCACGGGTACGCTCCTTAAGCCTGGCAATGGCCTCGCTGCCGCTGCTCGCCATATCCGGCTGCATATGCCAACGCTCCAGCATCTCTTTGAGAATACGTAAATTGGTGGGATTATCGTCCACGACCAGAACCGAAAGCCCGTCCAGCTTCAGGCCCGTCAGTTGGGCCTGATCGATCCGGGCCTTGGTAAAGACGGCCGTGAAATGAAATTTGCTGCCTTTGCCGGCTTCACTCTCCACCCATATCCTGCCGTTCATCAGACCTACCAGCCGGGTAGAGATAGCCAGCCCCAGCCCCGTGCCGCCGTAACGTCTGGTATTGGAAGCATCCGCCTGGGTGAAAGCTTCAAATATCAGGCTCTGCTTATCCTCAGGTATGCCTATTCCCGTATCGCTGACGCAGAAGTGCAGGGTTGTCTGTTCATCGCTCTGCTCCTCCACCTGCACACTAACGACGATCTCTCCTTCATCCGTGAACTTCACGGCATTGCCTACCAGATTGATGACGATCTGACGTAGCCGTCCCTGATCGCCTCTGAGGTAATCCGGTATTTGCGGCGATACGTCCATCAGCAGCTCCAGGCCTTTGCTTCCTGCCTTGATGGCCAGTGTTCTGACTGCGTCTGCAATCGCTTCCCTGATCTCGAAATCGTTGATCTCCATTTCCAGGCGATCGGCTTCCACCTTGGAGAAATCGAGAATATCGTTGATCACAGCCAGCAGATAGTTGGCCGACATCCTGACGCTTTCCAGATACTCTCTCTGTTCACCCGAGAGCTCCGTATGGAGGACGAGTTCCGTCATGCCGATAATACCGTTCATCGGAGTGCGGATCTCATGGCTCATATTGGCCAGAAACTCGCTCTTAGCCCGGCTTGCAGCCTCGGCTGCTTCCTTGGTCCGAAGCAATTGCTGCTCCATCTCTCTGGTTTCTGTTATGTCCTCGGCAATACCTGCGGTTCTGTAAGCTATGCCCTTGTTGTTATAGATCGGGAAGGTACGAGCTCTTACCCAGCGTACACTTTTATCCGGACGAATTATGCGGAAGCTTTCATCGTTATAGGATGCTGTGCTGCCGGATGTGTGTTGAGCGTAAGCGTTGTGTACCCGCTCGATATCTTCCGGATGCACGGCGTTGAGAAAGGATCCGACCGGAGCGTCATAAACTTCGCTCCGCTTCTTGCCCCATATTTCTTCGAAGGCCGGGCTTATATACAGAAGCTTTTCATCTGCCTGCAGCCAGAACATCTGCCGGATATTTTCCGTCAACTCCCGGAAGTTGGTCTCGCTTTCTCTCAGGGCCTCTTCGGCACGTTTGCGTTTGGTGATATCCTGACCGATGGACGTCATGCCCGTTACTTTGCCGCTGTCGTCCAGCATAGGGGTATTGCTCCAGATGATGGTACGTCTTTCGCCTTGACGGGTGACGATATCATTTTCGTAATGAGTGGGGATATCACCGGAAAGGATATGCCCCAGGTAAAGCTGCCTTATCTCTTCAGAGGAATTCGGCACCAGGAACTGCTGGAACCATTCCTTGCCGATGACATCGTCACGCTGCCAGCCGGTTATCTCCAGACAGTAGTTGTTACAGAAGAGCAACTTCCCTTGTTCATCCAGTATAACTGCTACCAGATCGGCGTTTTCAAGTATGGTGCGGAAACGGTGCTCGCTTTCCAGCAATTTCTGCTGTGTCTGCCGCTGCTCGGTTATGTCGTGGCAGATGCACAGCAGGCGATTTATCTTGCCGCCCATGCCGACTACGGGATTTATGGTTACCGACAGAATTATTGCTCGTCCATCAGGGCGCAGATACTCTCCCTCGAAGAACGCCTGTTGCCCTTGTAATGCCTGTGACAGAGCGCCGGTTGCGGCTTGGTGGTATTCATCATGCCATAAATCCGCAAAAGGGATGCCTGTTATCTCTTCTCTGTTGAGTCCGGTAATCTCCAGACCTTTATCATTGATGGCCAGGCGCATACCACTGCTGTCGAGGAGGCTTATCCAATTGGGAGAGCCCTCCGATAAAGCCAGATAGAGGTGTTCAATGGCCACGGTTTTCGCGGAGGAGTCTTTAAAACGAATAAACGCCGCAAAGGAACTCAGCAGTATAAGTGATATTATCATGGTGGCGATTATCGGGATGAGCCGGTAGCGATATAATGTGCTCTGCCAGTTGTGGGCCGTTATATCCATGCCCATTACGGCGTAGACCTTTTGTGTGTTCGGTTTGTAAATCGGGATCAGAGCGGACATCCAGGTTCCCCATGAATCCGATACGGGCCCTATTAAGATATGACGAGGATTGTCAAAGAGCCTGAGAAGCGCCTTGTCGGCATCAGGATAAAGCTGTCCCGGACGGCATGTAGGTATCTCGGGCGTGGCATACCTGGGTGCTTCCGTATCCACATAGAAAAAGATCCGACCGTTTCTTTTACCCATTAGGTAGGTATAGCGTATATCTGCCTGAGAGATGCAGATGGCTCTTAACTGTTCCTTTGTACGTTTATAAGCCTCTGTATCCTCATCCGCCGGAGTACCGGACAGATGAACGATAAGATCCTTATTAACCGCGGCGGCAACGGCTTTGGCCCGTGCCAGGAGATTGTATCTCATCTCCTTGTCGATATGCGATGCTATCCTGATGCTGGATATCCAGCCGATTACAATAATGGTCAGAATAGCGATTGCCGGCAGTATAATGTTGGGCTTGCGGGGATGAGATCCCATATTATATATCTCGACGGTACGTCTGACTTCAAAATAATCCCAGGTGATCACGGCCATGCATAATCCCAGGATACCTTTTAGAAACTGAACAGGTATGCCGGTAAAGGTGAAAAAGCTGTCCTGGTTAATGACGGACGAGAACGGCAGAACTGATTTCGGTCCTATCAGGCCGCATGCCAGGGTATAGACGGACATCAGCACGGCCATCAACACCAGGTGCTTGCTTTTTCTGTCATGCTGATACGATTTATAAAGGACCATGGCAGACATCAGGCCGCCCGACAGGCCCAATACCAGGCGCGAGGTGTCGTTCAGACCGCTCAGACCCTTCATCCCGCCCAGTGCCGTCAGGAATATAAGCGGTATATATATCATTGGACTCAGACAGCGTTTTTCGTTAACTCCGTAGCCGGTACGTCCGAATTCCATCAACGAGATAAACGACAGTATCATGAGGCCCAGGCGCAGAGCTGATAACCATGGGGAATCTCCCAGAGTATAGGCCAGCATGCCCAGCCATTTGTCGATAGCCTGCAGCAGGGCAAAACAGCCCAGCAGGTGCCATCTCAGAGTGTCATGCCTTTGTAGATTCAGAGCAAAGCAGACAGATGCCAGGACGGCAAAAGAGAGGCCGTAAAAGAAATAGATATAATCCATTTGGCTTTTCAGGAAATCAGCCATCATAGTCTTCCCCCGTTTAACCAGTCTACGTGCCTTTGATTATATCATTTGTCGGGGAAACGTTATATATCCGCCCTGAATTACTTCTCTATATAAGGTTGTATTAATATAGAAACATATGTAAAATAGATATATCTATTGGTATAGAAAGAATTCGCACTCCTTGAACGGGAGGGTTCGCCCATGTTCAACCTTGACGAGGCCCTGGCCAGAAGTGGTGGGGATGCCTCTCTGCTGTGTGAGCTTATAGATCTTTTCATGGAAATTCTGCCTGAGCGTCTGTCTGCGATGCAGGAATCGCTGGCGGCTGACGACTACGAGTCTCTGGCACATCTGGCGCATGCTCTTAAAGGCTCCGCAGGAGCTATCGGAGCACAAAGGGTGTTTGAAGGCGCTTTGGGGCTTGAGACGGCTGGAAAAGCCGGCAACATCGAAGAGTCGGTTCGTATGCTTGAGCAGTTGAAAAAAGAGATAAATGCGTTCAGGACTCTGTCCTCGGAATGGCAGAAAGGCTTTGACCGATGAGAATAATCATAGCGGAAGACGATCCCGTAACCCGAAGGCTGATAGAAGCCTCTCTTGAAAAATGGGGTCATGAAACCGTTTCCTGTGATAACGGTCATTCAGCCTGGAAAGCGCTTAACGGCGATGTTCCGCCTCAGTTGATCATACTCGACTGGATAATGCCCGGCATAAGCGGCATCGATCTCTGCCGGATGATCAGAGCCGAGATGATGGATAGAGCTATCTATATAATATTCCTCACCTCCAGGGATAAACGGGAAGATATAATAGCGGCTCTGCAAGCGGGAGCCGATGATTACCTGAGCAAACCTTTCGACCGGGACGAACTGGCTGCGAGAGTCCAGGTGGGAGTGCGCGTCATCGAACTGCAGAACAGCCTGGCGGAGCGTATAAAGCAATTGGAGGACGCTCTCCATCAGATCAAGCAGTTGAAAGGCTTGATCCCTATATGCGCTTATTGTAAGAAGATAAGGGATGACGACAACTACTGGCGCCAGTTGGAGAGTTATATAACCGAGCATTCCGGAGCCGAGTTCAGTCACGGCATCTGTCCGGATTGTTACGAGAATATCGTCAAGCCGGAGATCGAGAGATACAGCAGTCAAAACGGAAAAATTTCCGCCTGACGGGAGAATGATGTGATACCTTTATGGGAAAGAACTCCACCCGGTTATAACTCCGGTATATCGCAACAGCCGCCCTCGCTGACACCCTACGTTTGCAGCGGCGGAAGAAGAGGTGCCGTTGTCGTCTGCCCTGGAGGCGGATATAGCCATAAAGCGGAGCATGAGGGAGCCCCGGTAGCTCTATGGCTCAATTCCATCGGCATATCGGCTTTCGTTCTTGACTACCGTGTAGCTCCTTATCGCCATCCCTGTCCCCTCACCGATGCAGCCAGGGCGATACGCTGTTTGAGGTGCCATGCCGACAGGCTGGACATATATCCGGACAGAATAGGTATCATAGGATTCTCGGCCGGAGGCCATTTGGCAGCTTCTGCGGGCACGCTCTTCGATAACGGCAATCCAGCAGCCGATGATCCCGTGGACCGGGCCGGCAGCCGGCCGGATGCCATGATACTTTGCTACCCTGTTATCAGCTTCGGCGATTATCGTCACCACGGTTCGATGACCAGCCTGCTGGGTGACGAACCTGATGCGAAACTTAGAAGCGTTCTGTCACTTGAGAATTCCGTCACTGAGGGAACGTCTCCCGCTTTTATATGGCATACGGCCTCTGATGCCGGCGTGCCGGTGGAGAACAGTCTCCTGTTCGCCCGGGCTTTGTCGGAGCATCGGGTGCCTTTTGAACTTCATATCTTTCCTGCCGGCGGGCACGGACTGGGACTGGCGGAGGCCGATCCCGATGTTTCCGTCTGGACCGATCTTTGCGGACGCTGGCTGGTTTCCCGTGGCTTTACGGGCGTTGCTGCACAGAGGTAACCCGGTCAAAGCCTTGCTTTAGCTCAAATCAATGTTTATTTTATCTTCGGTTCGGGTAAAGACAGGTTATGCTCCGGTTGCCGTAGAAGGCTGAGCCTGTGGTGGAAAAGATGACACTCTGCCTGAAACGTTTGCTTAAACGCCAATTCTACAGTCTGGTAGCAGTACAGGATGAATGGTCTATAGGTGTCTACCACGGTGATTCTCCACTCTCTTTGGCCCCGTGCGGCGGCGTTGATAACCCCGTCTTTACGGCAGCCGGTGTTACGGATATACCGGCTGCATCTGTTGCCGATCCCTTTGCCGTGCGCAGAGACGACGGCTGGTATCTCTTCTTCGAAGTGGTGAACGCTGATAACGGGAGAGGGTGTATAGGCTATGCCTGCAGCTCTGACGGGTCTGACTGGAGATACGGGCGCATAATCCTTAATGAGCCTTTTCATCTCTCTTATCCGTACGTTTTTGAATGGGACGGCGCGTATTATATGCTGCCTGAGAGCCATGCCGCAAATTCGCTCAGATTATACAAGGCGATGGATTTCCCCGAGCGATGGACGTTTGCAGGCAACTTGAAGGAAGGACGCTTTGTGGACCCGTGTATATTCCCTTACGACGGCAGATGGTGGATGCTGGCGTCGACGGGGCGAAAGAATAGAGTCGATACTCTCTGTGTCTTTTATGCGGACCGGCCGACAGGGCCATGGCAGGAACATCCGAAAAACCCCGTTATCAGCGACGATAGAAGGTTCTGTCGGTGTGGGGGCAGGGTTACCTTTACAAACGGTTGCATCGTACGCTATGTCCAGGACGATTATCCGACATACGGCTATCAGGTATGGGCTTTTGAGATAACAGAGTTGTCGTTATCCGGGTATGCCGAAAGGCCCATCGGTCCCAGACCGGTTATCACCGGCAAGGGTAAGGGCTGGAATGCCGAGGGCATGCATAATATCGATCCTCATCGTACCGGTAAAGGGGACTGGCTGGCATTTGTAGACGGCTACAGGTTGGTCCGGCGCGGCAGACAAGCTCGCAGCCTGCTGAAGGAGACGGACAATGCCGGATGACAGGATTCTTATAGTCAACTTATGTTCGGCCGATTATCCAGGCGGGGTCGAGCGGACTCTGGCATCCATTGCGACCGCTCTTTCAGGCGCCGGGTATAAGGTGGAGTGGTTGACCCAGGACCATCTCGTCTCGGGACAAGTCCGCTTGCTTAACACCCTGGCCGGACTGAGACTCAAAGAGCTTGCGATCAATATCATATTTGCACGTGAGTTGGATCGGCGGGGGGAGTATGCCGCCATCATAACAAACGGCTTTTACGGTACCCATATCAGGAATAAACGCTGTATACATATCTATCACGGCACGGTGGCCGGTTACCGTAGAGCCGTTTCCGGTTACCTGTCGGTATTCAGTCGCCTGCGCTTGCGATCAATAGAGATACTGGAGCGATTCAGCGGCCGCGGCAAGACCGTAGTGGCCGTATCCGAATATTGCAGGAAGGAACTGGAGAGATACTATGGACTCCAGGCATCCTGCATCATAGAGAATGCTGTGGACACCTCCTTCTTTACTCCTGCTTCCGCGGAGGAGCATAAGGCAAACAAATGCAAACTGTTCGGGTCGGACGCGCCGGTAATTATCTTTGTCGGTCGGGTCGAGTATGCCAAGGGGGCCGATATTCTCAATGAGATCATTCGTAAGTCGAAGAAGAGGTATAATTTTCTGATATGCGCGGGCGAGTTGGAGGATGCATACAGAATCAGGGATGCGTCAAATGTGGTTTACATGCTGGGATTGAGTCCGGGAATGATGAGGATGGCGTACCGAGTGGCAGATGTCCTTCTACTGCCCAGCCGGTACGAGGGATACGGCCTGGCGGTTGCAGAGGCCCTCTCCTCCGGTGTTCCGGTAGTGGGAAGCGAAGTGGGACTGATGGCCGATATCCGCAGGAGTGATCCTGTTATCGGACGTTATATCCTGGATACGGATGCCGATGTATCGGAATATCTCAGCCGGATCGATGAAGCTGTTGCGGACAGAGAACGACTGTCACTCCTTTCCAGGGAGTATATTCTGCATGCCGATGATCTGGAGTCCTACAGCCGTAGATGGCAGCAGATAGTGCTTGCCTTGAATGAGTCAAATGCGGTTGATGATGGCTCTGAACTTGCCGTTCTCATCCCGCGGGATGGAGTCCATCTCGCAGATATCAAGAGTGATATTCTGCCCCAGCATATCCGCTATACGTCCTTCGACAAGCTTTCCGATGCTTCGTTCATACCCACTGGAGGGCACGATATTGATAGTAAAGGATGAGATATCGTTCCTGATAACCTGTGCTGTCAGAACACCCGTCAGGCCGGTCAGTATACGATAGAGGGCGCTGTTGATGCATCCGTTTTCACCGGTGATCATATCCTCGCAACGGGACACGCTCTCCTGCAACGGCGGTAGCGTATCCCGTCCGCAAGGACAGTTTTTCTCCGCCCAGGCCGCCATATCGCCGCTGCGATAGCGGATGAATATCTGATTGATATTGGCAAATCCGGTAACCACCAGCTCGCCTGTCTCACCTTTAGCAGCCTGACTGCCATCCGGTCTCAGTATCTCTACCAGGCCGAAATCAGGATTTGTATGAAGGGTGCCGTACTCGCATTCAGTTGCCAGGACGCAGTTTTCAGAACTGCCGTATTCCTGAATAACCTTAGTGCCAAAGACACTCTCCATGATGGGACGCATGGACGGTTCCAGCCGTTCTCCACTGGCAATTATGGCTTGGGGATTGTGTACTTCCAGTTGGTAATCGTTTATCAATCGTGCCATGAGGTAGTGCCCTGAAGAGTAGCCCATCATGACCGAAGCCTTGAAATCGTTCAGTTTATCGACGAACGCTTTTATATTGGCAGGATTGATATGAAAGACCGACAGGTAAAGCTGCTGTTCCCAACGGTTATGTCTCCAGAATGGCGGGCGGGTGCTGTTAACTGAGACCACCGGGCGTCCGCCTATCACCGTTCTCGGCTGGCGGTAGCTGACGCGGGCCCATTTGAGCGAGCGTGCCTCCCTGGCACCTCCGGTGTGCTGATGCATGGCGGCATCCACGTAAATTCTGATACGTTTGCCGGTGGTGCCGCTGGTATAGATATGGAAAAATTTGGCAGGATTGCATCTAGCCTCTTCCGTAAGCAGTATGTCGGGATTGCCGCGCACTATCTTTTTCTCCAGCAGCGGCAGTTTTTTGAGGTCGTCTACGGTGAAATTATCAATCATATGTGTAGTAATGCCGTACTCATTAAAAATATGATGATAATAAGGTACATGGTCGTAAGCCAGCTTTAATTGCCGGCGCAGCCTCGATTCGACAAACTCCATCATTCTATCGGCGGGCCAGGCTTCACGCTCCGTATACTCCCGCTGCGTCTGTTCGAAAATTGATCCGAACCGCTGTCGGGCCTGATACCAGCCCAGGAGATCGATCGCATGTTGTTGCATACCCATCGGCAGCGACCGGAAAAGCTGATGGAAAGACCCGTTCATGTATTACTGCTCCTTTCTCTATCTCTTTTCATGCCTGAGTATCGACGTGACTTTTATACGATAATCTGCCAGTATTCTTCGTTCCTTGCCCGATATGAACTCGAAACTCCATTTTAACAGGGATCGGTGCCGGACATACCGGGTGATGAGAAATGCGCTGACGGCATACACACTGATGTTGGCGATAGCCGTTCCCAGCGCCCCTCCGCCCCAGGCAAAGGCGGTGTAAAACGCCAGCCCGCAGATTATGGTAGGCAGCGATACCTTGATAAAGGCGTCCCTGGTGTTTCCCTTAACCAGTATCAGTGATTGGAACGGTCTGGTGGTATTGAGGAAGATGACGCCGATATTCATGAGAAGGGCATACAGGAAGATGGTGTTGCCGTCACCGTTCGGTAATATGTAGTGCAGAACCGTTTTGCCCAGTAAGAGAAAGAGAGCGATTTGAAGAAAACTGAGCAACACGCTGTATTTTACCGAGTGGTTGATAAGCACATCCGAATCACCGCTGCCGTATCGCTTGATGAAAACCGTGACCACGCTGGAGATCAGCGCCGGAACGATAAGGAAAATGCTTGTCAGCTTCAGGGCCACGGTGTAGTTGCCGACATCGTGGTAAGACGCGAATATGCCCAGAATAAAGGTGTCTATCATCAATATGCTGTCATAGGAGCTTTTGTTAAGGTAGTTCCAGACAGCAAAATTGGAGAAGCCTTCATATATCAGCAAGCGTACTTCACGCCAGGGCAGCAGGCGGACCGGAAAGTGTTTGGCAAGCAGGCGTGTCCATATATACATGCCTAAAGATGCATTGATAACCAAAACAGTTGCGTAGACAAGGAGGCTCGGCCTGTAATATAGCAGAACCAGGGATATGACGGAAAGCAGGCCTAGTACGAGATTTATGGTAAAGATCAGCTTCTGTTTCAGATCTACCGAGAAGAAGCTTCGCGAAATATCGGTGCCGGCGGTAAGGATAAAGCTGATAGTTTGTCCCAGTATGGCTGTCAGTATCAACATGTTGCCCTTATGGTAAGACATGAAAATGCCCACTGTGGTTCCCACAACGATCATCGCCAGGCTTTGCAGCAGCCAGAAGTAGAGTGCCGCCGAGAAGTACTCCGACTGCCTGCCGGAGGAATCGTCGCGGTAGATGATGGTGATAAAGGTGAATTCCAGATAACCGAGGACGGCCATGAAGCCCTCGGCTATCCCGATTATCCCTATGATGTCCAGGGCCAGCCAGCGGGCCAGCAGGATGAACGTAATCATCCGGAAGACCTTGCTGCTCAGTATATCGGCAAATTTATAAGCGGTGACTTGAAGGATTTCCTGGTGCATACTACCTCTCTCGCCTGCTATGGGGCTCTAATTGAGTGTGCGCATTTTTCATGCCTATAATGAATAAAGGATAGAGGAAAAAGGGGTGATTGTGTCGAAATCAGCATTAGGAACATACGTATTGCGCAGGGCCGCAAGCGGTTTAATCAGCCGTAACACGGCATCGCTTGTTCGACCTGGTCGAGGGGAGGTAGTCCCGGCCCTGCCAATGTAATAAATGCCGCCCGTGACGGGTTTGGCGGACAAGGCCCCATTGTTGATGGGGCCTTGCTTGAGTTTACAGTGTGTCAGCGGCGAAATATCGTTCGCAATGCCGGGAGGCTTTACCATATGGAAGAGGGAGTATTCTTCAGGAGCTTTGACGAAGTCCTGGAGTTGGATGGGCAACACGAACACGAAAGGCCGATTCTGGCCGGCGCTTATGTGGAATGTCAACTTGACGAGCATCCGGATTTGCGGGATCTGATAACGGTTGTCCAGGACGGTATGATAGTGTATTCCGAAAAATACACCCAGCAGGACATAGAGGAGCACGGGCTTGAGAAGGTCATGGAATGGGTGGATGAAGACAGAAGGGATATGCAGTCTTACGGACTGGAATGGTGCTACAGGACCATAGTTGCCTATGCCGTCCTTATGGTACCCTTGCCGGAGAATGATACCTTCAGCCGTGTGACCGTATCTTCCGGCGGAACGCCGCGTCTGGACAGCCGGGACATGAACGATTCCGTATCCGAAGCTATGCAGGTAAATCAGATAACCGAACTCAGGGATATATTGCGTGTACTTAACGTTGTCGGCCTCGATCTGATAGGCGGGCATCTCACCCTGGTTAAAGGGTGAGGAATGTTATCCTGGTATCAATGCAGTGATAACACTATGTAAGGCCTTTACAGGGTGATGCTTTTCGATATATAATGAGTGAGTGCTCACTTATTATGCGGGAAGGATGTGCGGTCATGTCTATAGCTAAACCCCGGGGTGCGGGGAAGAGGCTCACTCGGGCGGAGCGCCGGGAACAGATCATGGAAACGGCAGTTAAGCTCTTTGCCCGGCAGGGATTTGAGCGGACTACTACACGGGAAATTGCCGCCGAAGCTGGAATTTCAGAAGGGACTATTTACAGGTATTTCGAAAGCAAACGCGATATCCTGTTCGGTTTTCTGGAGACAGTGGCAGTAGAAAGCCTTGATACGCTGATAAGCTCTCTGGCCGGAAGCGATGAGACCCAGGCAATAAATGCCTTTTTTGAAAACCGTCTGGAAATAGGAGCGCACCGCCGCGACCTGATGAAAGTTGTGATCGGCGAGGCCCTGTTCAATCAGGAATTTGCCGGGGAATTCTATTCCAGAATGGTGGTACCGGTCACGGCTGTGCTGGAGAAGTTTCTGGCCGATAAAATTGCTGCCGGCCGTTTCAGGCAGATGGATACGACTGTGGCTGCCAGGACGCTTATCGGCTATTTTCTCGTTTTTAATCTTTTCGGAAGTGAATTCTCAGGCGTGACGGATTCTTTGTCGAGGCTTGAATTGTCGGAAAAACTATCCGCTCTCTTTCTCGACGGTGTCCGGGCTGTGCCGCAGACATGAGGAGGAGTCAATGAAACCTGCCGGACGGCGTTTGGTCATTCCGTTATTACTGGTTGTAATTGCCCTGGTGTTCGGTGTGCGCGGCCTGCTTATTCGGAATACTCAGGGACCGGTTAAGACGATAGAAGGCAACGGTGTGATAGAGGCTACCGAAGTGAATGTGAGTTCGGAGATCGCTTCCAGGATTCTGTCGGTCGATGTGAAAGAGGGACAGGATGTCCGGCAGGGACAATTGATAGCCGTGCTGGACGGCGGGCAGTTGGATGGACAGGTTGAGCAGGCCAGGGGGAATCTGACTTCTGCCGAAGCCTCACTTAAAGACCTCCAGGCCGGTTCGCGTCCGGAGGAGATCCGGCGGATGCAGGCTCAGTATGAGGCGGCACGACGCATTCTGGATCAGGCCCGTGCCCGGCGTGATCTGGTGAGGGCAGGGAGCAGGCCGGAGCAGATCGGACAGCTTCGTGCCGTGCTGACGCAGGCACAGGTCAGACTGGATGAGGCACAGAAAGAATACACGCGAATCGATAACCTGATGTCGGCCGGAGCGGTATCCAGGCAGGCAGCAGATCAGGCTGCCGCAGCGCGTGATGCTGCACGGGCTCAGGTTGCTGCCGCCCGTGAGCAGTTGGCTATGGCTCAGGCCGGCGCCCGTCCCCAGGAACTGCGCGAGGCAGAGGCCGCTGTAGGGCAGGCCCAGGCTCAGGTCTCTTCCGCCGGAGCGGCACTTGACCTGGCCCTGGCCGGTCCCCGCCGGGAGACTGTGACTGCCGCCCGGGGACAGGTCGATCAGGCACAGGGGGCACTGAACAGCACATTGGCTAAGCATCAACAGACCAGAGTTTACGCACCTTCAAACGGGCGCGTTACACTGCGTAGTCTGGAGCCCGGTGAAGTGGCTTCTCCGGGAGCGCCCATAATCCGCATGGCTGATTTACGGCATGTCTGGTTGAGAGTATACGTTCCGGAAACACAGATCGGCCTTCTTAAGACCGGACAGCGCGCGGATGTTACCGTTGATTCCTATCCAGGCAGAATCTTTCACGGCAAGGTTGTTGAGATAGCGCAGGAGCCGGAATTCACGCCCAAGAACGTGCAGACACGGGAAGAGCGGATCAAGCTGGTATTCGGCGTCAAGGTGGCGGTGGAGAACCCTGCACAGGATCTCAAGCCCGGCATGCCTGCGGATGCCGTGATATACCTGGACCGGTACGGTGTCCGGTGATGTCCGGAGCCGGAAGAAGCGGCAACGCTTGTGTTATGAGGGCCAGAGGCCTGCACCGTAAATTCGGTGCGTTGACGGCGGTGAATAATCTCGATCTGGAACTGAACAGGTCTGAAATATTCGGCCTGGTTGGTCCGGATGGGGCAGGCAAAACTACGGTTATGCGGCTTCTTTGCGGCATACTTGATCCCTCTGCCGGAGAGGCTACGGTGGCCGGTTTCGACGTCTTCCGCCGCCCGGAGGAAGTCAAGCGGCGTATAGGCTATATGCCGCAGCGTTTCAGCCTCTATGGCGATCTGACAGTGGCCGAGAATATCTGTTTTTATGCCGGCATCTATCATGTGTCCCGGGTTGAACGGCTTCGCCGGGAGAAAGAACTCCTGGAATTCAGTCGTCTCGGACCCTTCAGACATCGCCTGGCTCAGGATCTGTCCGGAGGAATGAAACAGAAGCTGGCGCTGATTTGCACCCTTATTCACACGCCCGAGGTGCTCTTCCTTGATGAGCCCACTACCGGCGTAGATCCTCTCTCACGCAGGGATTTCTGGAAGATACTCTATGCATTGCCCGGGGAAGGCGTAGCTGTTTTCGTCAGCACTCCCTATATGGATGAGGCTGAACGTTGTGACCGGGTGGCCTTGATGGATCAGGGCAGGGTGTTGCAGAGCGGTACCCCCGCTTCTCTGAAAGAGGGTATGCACGGCGATATGCTTGAAGTTACGGCCCAGCCGCAGCGGCATGCCGGAGAAGTGATGTCCGCATTGCCGCAGGTAAGAAGCGTTCAGATTTTTGGAGATCGTCTGCATGTCGGGGTGGACGATGCCGGTCAAGTGCAGGAGCAGCTTCCGGCTGTTCTGGAGAAGAACGGCATACGCCTGGCAGGGGTGCGGCGCATCTCTCCCGGTCTGGAAGATGTTTTTGTTTCAATGGTAACCGCCCCTGGCGCCGACGGCGCCGGGGGCGGAAGTCTGACAACCAACAACCAACTCGTCCTCCGCAGCAGCACTGCTGCGGAGGGGAGACAGCCGGCAACTGCGCTCGGAGAGCGCACGGCGGT
>JAQVUQ010000270.1 GCA_028699365.1 bacterium
GTCTGATACACCAGATCCACATATCCTGCCGCTACAGCTGGGATAGGTAACCACATCACCCCCTGCCCCCAAACACCAGAAGAGTTTGCCCACATCCGAGTCCCGCAACGGCTCTATGACCGACTCGATCTCCGCCGCCGTATGTACGCCGTTTCCATAAAACAATCCGAAGGCATCGTTGGTTACGATCAGACGCCGGTTCTCTTTGGCTGCACGGTCCGCCTTGATCGCCTTAACCTCTGCCTCCTGCAACGGCGTCAACCTGACGAAGGCGATCGAGGCCGAACAGGTGGCAGGCCCGCGCATTACCTGGACGATATGGAGCATATCACCACTCTGGACATCGGCATATTTCCAGAAGCATTCCTGTAATATCGCGTTACGCGCGGAATCCTCCGGAGAGGGTGAACCGACAACAAAATTAGCATCACTCGTCAATTTAAGCTTGACTTCATACTGATCACCGACATTCACCCAGAGATGCCCCGGCCAAAAGCCGATGAAGATCGCATGCCAGCCGCTGACGTTCAATGGAATGGAAACCTCCGGCGCCTTCGTCTCCGGACCGGCGTGAAGCAGCCGGCCGCATAATCCCTCTTCGGTGGTGTAATCTATCAGGCGCCAGTGACCGGCTTTGCCTTGCGGCGATAGTGCCGAGGCCGGCGTTGCCATGGACATATCCGTAATGACACTCGCTTTAGAAGAATCGCCGTAAATCATTATTCTCTTCCCCTTATCTATACACGTTATCTTGCAAAACCGTGCCGTTCGTTCGTTGAAGCCACTTCGGTTTTTCACCATTGCCGCTGCTACCCGGGTAAGACCAATCAACACTGCCATCCTTTTTTAGAAACACCATTCTGCCATTATGCCTGTAAGCGAGATATTGAGTTTGACCGCTTTTCACATAGGCTCCCGCATTGGCGCCAACAACATAGGCTTCGCTACCGTTGTATGGAGAAGAAGGCTCTTTGTATTCGAAAAGCAGCGCCCCGTCTTCAAGCACAGTGTCCGAGCCGTTCATAGTATTTGAGCCGCTTGTGTCTATGTAATTAGTTGCAACATAGGAATTCATGACATAGCCACGACTGTTTCCTATTTGCGTTTTCGAAGGATAACGGCTGGCTTCCGCCGAAGGACAATGAAAAATAGGAGGACCTGAGGTAGCAGCGGTCGAATAACTATATCCTATATACGCAGCAATCTGTCCCGGCCAGATAGCTGCGTATGTTACTGTATCCACATAGGGGAACATACCGTCCCAATCCTGGACGTACATGCGAAACCCCAGCCCCAATTGCTTCATATTGCTGAGACAATGAGTCTGTCTGGCCTTCTCTCTGGCTTTGCCGAACACAGGGAATAGCATGCCTGCCAGCAGAGCAATGATAGCAATAACAACGAGCAATTCAATCAACGTAAAGCCCTTTTCTCTTCTTTCATCCGACATTATTTTCCCTCCCATATATTAATTATTAAGACTCTACCGACAGGTAGTTCTTGTTCCTGTACCACTTACAATTACGGATTACATGTCGTTTCCCGGAATACCCCCCATACTGAATATTACTCTAGACTACTGCTACAAACAATACGTTTATTTGTCATATTCGTTCATGATTTTGTTGCAAACAGTGCTGCAAATCCGCCAATCCGTTCATATATCAAAGCTCGACGTTTACAACCTCATACAAATCTATAACCGGGATACGGACCTCCAGCCTGCTTCCTTCCATCCTCCACTCCATCCCTTTGTTCTCCCGCAAAGTGCAAACATCCTTGGGACTGCGGTCAAGTCTGATGCTTATATTTATATCCATTACCGGCAAACGTTCCGTGGCAGGACGGCCATCCACTGTGTTATTGACCAGATGCAGGATAATCCGGTTCTTATCGCTCTGCCTGTAGGCCTCTACGCTGACGGTTTTCGGGGCCTGGACTTCCAGCATGGATTTGGGCATAAGCCTTTTTATCATGCCTGCTATTCTGTTTTCCGCACTGGGCATTCCGGTAACGCCGTAGAAATGTCCCACCGCTTCAGGAAAGTACACCACATTTCCCTTGCTGTAGCTGTTGACGATCAAGGCCGGATACGATGATACTCCTTTCAACGGGACGTAATCACCTGTAAGGGGAGCCATAAAGAACGCCGGAGCCTCTGCTCTCTGAACAGCCTTCACCTTCAAGGCATACTCCGCCCTCTCTACCAGATCTCCGGCCTTAAACCCGATATAATCGGTCGCTACCCTGACGTAATTCTCTCCTCTGACTACCGGAAAGGCCCCATCTACCGTCTCTATCCCCAGCAGCTCAAAGAGTTCTTCCGAGTAATCTCCCTCCGCATCGTATAAACCGGCCTCAA
This sequence comes from bacterium, assembly GCA_028699365.1. Classification (GTDB taxonomy): domain Bacteria; phylum UBP13; class UBA5359; order UBA5359; family UBA5359; genus UBA5359. The sequence goes on from JAQVUQ010000270.1 coordinate 2,363, forward strand.
AGGAGCATACCAGGTTGCCGCCATGGCAGACGAACTCTCTAAGAGCCAGGACGGCGTCGTAATCCAGACAGGCGGCATCGGGGAGGACAACGGTTCTGTATGCAGACAGCTTTTCAGTGTTCAGATCCTGATCCAGGAGAATATCAAACTGGATATGCGCTCTGGTCAAAGCCTGAAAATACCCTGTATATGAGGAGCGAAGCATGTCTTCACACTGCTTTTTTCGCTGTGACCATGATCCGATACTCTCCGCACTGGTGTCTACCCCCAGATCCTCTTCTTTGCCCGAGCCGGCCGTGACATATATATCCTCCCAGCGCGAGAGATAGTTGCGATTGGTATGGGCGGAGAAGAGCAGACCTACCTCGGCTATACTTTCACAGTCTGTAAAGTATTCCTTTTTCTCTTCCATAAACCCGAATATACGCTTAACCGGCTCATGGCTATCAGGTTGAGAATCCAGGGAGGAACGAATCAGAGCCAGCCAGGGATTGGCACCGGATGAGGCTATCTGGGCCAGCGCCAGGTTGACCTCCTCTTGCGGCAGATTCAGATAATGCCAGGCTCCGTTCATATAATGGGTAAAAACTACCGCCGGCTTGTCCCCGGCCCGCAGATACTTGCCGGTCATCATATAGGCGTAAGTATTAAGGGACTTGGCTGTTCCGTGTGAGAAGAACGCCTCCGCTCCGTTGAAATTCTGGAGATCGCCCACCCGCTGAATGTCACGGGATACTCTCCAGCATCACGGTTCCCAGTTGCCGTCATTGAGAAATATCACTCCCTCAGGATTGACCCGCTTTACCGCTTGTTGAGCGTTGGACAGGAACCTGGCCAGAGAATTCTCCCTGAAGCAGAGAAAGGCTTTCCAGAGGGGATTGTGCCAATCCTCATGCGGTATCGGTCTACCGTAGGCAGAGATGAAGTCCATCTGGCAGGCTGAGCAGTAGCAGCAGTCATGAAAGACCACCGGTCCGTCAAGGAAGATACCGTCTATGCCGGTCTTCATGGCCTCTCCCATCAGAGAGAAGGCCCATTCACGCCAGCCGCTGTTGATGCAGAAGGTAGTGCCGTTGCCGTAGAGTGGGTTGACTATACCGTAGCGCTCTCCATTGGCCGTGATCTGCTCCCAGTCAGGGTGATCAGCGGCAAACTCATAGGAGAACCAGTGCATATTAAGATAGGCTATTACCCTTATTCCATGCTTATGGGCTATCGGCGTATACTTCCGCAGGTAATCAAAGCCCTCCAAACCCGGATATTTCTCATACCCCTCTGCTTCAAAGGTGGTCTGATGCGTCTTGTTGCTGAAGCCCGGAGTGCCGACGATCCATTCGCAATTGATGCCCCAGTCTTCCTTACGGTTTCGGGCCACCGCTTCCAGATCCTCGTCCTTTATAATGGAGAAATCCGGAGCGTAATCTATCCGCAGCATACGTACCGGGTTTTCCCACCATCTCTTGTCGCCGTTCATTATCGTCTCCTCATGCTTGTTTCGATAGTTCTATGGTATTACCACTGCCTTCGGATAACAATATTGTTAATTGTTCTACCTATTCAGAATCTTGTCCTCTTAATCGTTTCTACCCTCTTTATATGGCGTCCAACGCTCAGTGAACGGGCAACCTGTTCCGTAATAAGCTGCCTGGCGGTTGGCAGTGAGAGAAGATTGGCGCAATATAATTATTTGCCGTGTTTATCCATAATCTTGCGGTAAGCGGAAGGCGTAAGCCCGGTAATCTGCTTGAAGTTCTGATTGAATACGGGAAAATCATGAAAGCCTATTATCTGCGGGATCGAGGATATCTTGATCATGGGGTCGTTCTCCAGTAAGCGCTTGGCTTCAATAATACGTCGCTGCAGGATGTAATGCTTAGGGTTTAAGCCGGTGCATTTCTTAAAAAGACGCGACAGGTAGCTGGGAGAGAGAGAGAATATGTCGGATAAGGAGTTGAGGGTAATCTCCTGGGCAAAATCCGTTTCGATATAATTCACTAT
>JAQVUQ010000271.1 GCA_028699365.1 bacterium
ACTTCCACCGGAAGAGCGGCCGGCCCCGCATTGAAATTGTAAACTCTGCTCATATGCATCACTCCCGCTTCCTGTTAATTTCTTAAAAAGTTTAACACAGGATGCGGTATTCTGCCAGAGGTTGGAAATTCCTACATATTCTCCAGCAGATGCCAAAACGCCTCTGCCGTCCGTCTGAACGCCGCCGTGCCCTTCTCATGCGAACGCAAGGTTATGGTGCCGCCGAAGCTGCGGCAGCGCAGGATGGAGATGATCTCCTTGACTTCGCCGTTCCCCTGTCCCGGGAGAGTGAAAGTGCCGTCAAAGGCGGCATCATCCACATAGAAATGCACCGTTTTCTTTCGCAATCCGCCTTTGTAAAAGACTTCCAAAAAGGGATTCTCTCCGGCGGCGGCAAAGCGTCCCGGATTAAACGCCAATCCCGGTGCCGGGGAAGTGCCGGCGTACATTTCCAGGTAGAACGACGAGGGGGCGCCATTATTCTCTATCAGGACTTTGATACCCCTGCCGGATATCAGCGCCGCCACACTGAACTCCTCGGCTGTTCTGACAGGTATGATCAGAGGCACGTCCAGCTTTGCGGCCAGATTGACGGACTGTTCGTCGCTGATCCTGCCGCGGATGGCCGCTATTTCCACGCCTTCATTTTGCATCAATGTGCCGTAAGCCTCATATTCCGTTGCGGTCAGTTCCAGAGCGGAGATACCTTCTCCTCTTATCGCCTCCAGAACAACCGCAGGGTTATCGGAGATATCTCCGGCTACGGCAGCCAGACGGAAATCCTCACCTGCCAGACGGGCGGCCTTGATCCGTCCACGCTGCATGACACAATCGAGACAGGCCGGGTTATGGCAGAGAACGGCGGCCGGATCCTGCTGCATGGCTTCTATGGCGATATCGAGCATCGGCCCGGCTTCCATCAGGCGACAGACGGCGTTGCCTATACGGCTTGTCCGCATGATGCCGCGTTCCCTGAAGAGCCTGTCCAGGCCGATGAAGTCCCGATGCGGGCCGGCCATGGCAGCTATCGGGATGACCACTTCCCGGCCGCCGTCATCTATATAGGCGGCCGTAATATCTTTCAGATACGTAGCCCCGGTCAGGGCTTCGGCCGTATGAAGAGTGGTATTGCGATCCTGATCCACTCCCATCAGCAGCACCTTGCCGCCGGAACGGGCCAGTTTGTAATAAGGCGTCCCTTCGGCATAAGCGGTGGGAGCCTGCTCGTGACCGGCGACAAGCTCTGCGGCTCCCCGGCCGATAGCGGCCACGGAATGAGTAGGGTGCAGGCTGCGCACAGCCTGGGAACGGCGCCAGAAGCGGTCGGCTATGGCTCCCAACGGGGTAGCGGAACTACGGCGATCAAAGGGAGGCTTGCAGGCAAAAGTAGGCATGACTACCAGGCCTTCCGGGCTGACAGCTTCAAGCAATGCATCTATGACTGTGTCGGCACCTCCATCCACCTTACCCAGGGCCGCCAGCGACGAATGCACCAGCACCCGGTCTCCCTGTTCAACGCCTAGTTCAAGCAGACCGGACAGAATACCGTTTTTTTCCAACACAGACATAACCGCTCTCCTTCTTACCCTTGCTTATACACCGATCAGAGCTGCCCGACAAGGAGTGGCACACGCTCCGCGTATCTTCAAAGGAAATGCCGCCAGCATACCGCACCTGCCGGACAGACCGGACAGGTTAGTCAACGGTGCCAGCAACAGATTGACCCTGATCCAGAACTCCTCCCAGGGGAATTGCATCCGCGGCACATAATCAAAACGGGGAAAATCCGCTCCCAGCAGCCCTATGCCTTTATCAAACAGCCATAAAGCAGCCTCTCTTTCGATATACGGGCTGTCCTCCACATAATCCGGATCGTCCCAGCAGGCATCCCATCCGCTGCAGAGAAGCGCGGCATCGCCCGGACGCAAATCGGGAGTCGCTCTCTCCAAATCGGCCAAGGTAACCGGCTGATTTCTTTGCTTCTTGCCGACATCTATTACCACTGCCGGACGATAGAAATCGCTCAGCGGCAAACTCGCTACAGGCTCAGCCGTCTGATCGACATGGGCCCTGGTCTCTATATACGTTCCTGTCTGCCCGCCAATGACGAACTTCTGCAGGTATACGGGATAATCTGGCGGCAGAAAGGCCGGATGCGGCAGTTCCGTGATCTCCGCCCCCGGATACTCCGGACAGTAAGACCACATACCGTTACGGATCCAGCCGCTTATATCCCGCACCTGCCCGCGCTGTATCAAAGCTCTATCCTCCAGACGTTTGCATATATTAAGTTACACTATCATCTGCTGCAAGCTATGTCTATGTAATTATTCCGCTTTTTCTGTAATTTTTACGGAAAGGTGTCACGCGCGTCTGTCGTGCATCTTAACATAAGCATGCCAACCCAGGCTGAACACGACCAGTTCTATGGCTGCCGCCGTCAAGCCCGCCACAACGGTATGGCTTATAACGGAGTGAACCGGCATAGGGTAGTCCAGTGTCGACAACTTTGCAATAATGAAGATAACCGCCGTGACCAGGGCAAGAACCGACATAACGATAATCAGCCCGATCCTGACAGGCTCGGATACTCTCTCCGGCAAATGAGCCGGCTCTACCGGCGCCTGCCGGAACCACCGAGCATACCAGTATGCCAGCAGTGCTCCGCCTGCCAGGGTGCTGCCGTGCTGCAGCAGTTTGAAGACACGGATAACGCCCCACGGCGTCTGCAGCACGGGTAACTGCAGCAGAGTGATCTGCTGCACCATCATCCCCCGGTTATGCGTGAATGAGTCCCATACTACATGACTGACGGCTCCCAGCAGCAGGGACAGAATTATCAGTGTTAAGTTACGCCCCGGACCGAATCTGAAACCGCCGGCTATTGGTGCCAGCCGTGCCTGATGTGATATCGGAAGAAGCAAAAGCAACGGGAACTTAAGGAGATTGTGGAAGAGCCATAGCGCCAGCAACCCGTAGGGGATACAGAGTAAAAATATACCCGATACGGTATGTCCGCTGTGGTCTCTAGTCGATAAGTGGATGAAATAAGGAAAATCCGGCGCCATACTGCCTATGACCAGAGCAGATAGAGGCAACCCACGCCTGGCTAAGGCTGCTACGGCTGCCGGATGGGATAAGGTGAAGGGCATCGGTTACACCTCCTTATTATTACATAATATTGCCGAACAAAGTGAATTTGTCAATTGTGGCCGTGCTGTCTTAGGATGAGAAGGACTTCAAGCGGATAGAAGGTCTTGACGTAAGAAGGCCGTAAAGCATGGTTCTTTTCATCAGAATGAATCGAGACCATCAAGCCGAGATAAGTAAGGAATTATATATATTTCTTGTCGTTACAGTATTTGTAAGATATAATCACTTATACACCATTATTCCTTACTTGTTTTGGAGGCATTATTATGTCGACAGCTACAGCCAAAGTAACATCAAAGGGTCAGGTAACCGTACCCAAGCCGATAAGGCGAAATCTCTCCATTCATGAGGGAGATCAATTGCTGTTTGTCTCTGACGGCCAACGAGTATATATTGAAAAGCTACCTCGTGACGTGCAACCGGAGCAAGTTTTCGGGCGACTGCATAGAGAAGGCACCGGTAAACTGGATATTGAAAAAGCAAGGATAGAAGTCAAGAAACAAAGAGCACAAAAATTTTTGGAGGAGCAAAGTACATATGGCAACAACGATTGAAACCAGCCTGCTTGATACCAATGTAATATTGCGCTATCTCCTCAACGATGACCCGGATCACAGCCCCAGGGCGGCTGCATTGATCTCTTCTGCCCAAAATGATGCCGCTTCTCTGCAAATACTTTCTCATATCGTCTGTGAAGTTGTTTATATTCTGGAGGGAATGGATTATCCCAAGACGGATATATTCGAGGCTCTGCGCGATCTCGGCAGGATACCGGGTATCAAGTATACCGAAGAGCGTAAAATATTGGACGCCCTGATCGAATACAAAGATAAAAACATCGATTTCTCAGACGCTTTGCTGGCTGCAGAAGCCAGAGCGCGGGAAGAAGTTATCTGGACGTTCAACCACAAGCACTTTAAGCGATTGAACTGCTCGTGGAGAATACCTGAGTAGCCTGCCTGCTTTAAATATCTTTCTTCAACCGTTTAGAAGCGCCATCGCTTCACTGTAAACAGTGGCTGGCACTTGCCGTTCTGCACTCCGACAAGGCAAAGCAAATTTCCTTTAACTCGAGCCATTTGCAAAAGTCCGTCTTTGCATGACTCAAACGTCCCCTTTTTGTTTTGACCTGCCTAATCAGACAGCCATATATCCTTCGTCCCGGGTAACGGCGGTTGAAAATCCCCGTCTATTCCCGG
>JAQVUQ010000272.1 GCA_028699365.1 bacterium
TGACTTGCGTTGCCACAGATAAGCATGGGCGGTATCTTCTCCAGTGTGATGCCGGTGCTTTTGTCTTCATATGCACCCCGAGCGGCTATGTCAATACAAACTGTTTCTATGCGGCAATAACCGTTGAGACGCGAAGTTACGATTTTGGTCTGCTGCCGGCGCCGGAGACGGCCGGGACGACTTTCTCGTTTGTACAAATTACGGATGTCCATATGGGACACAGCAACGTTACAGTAGAGAGTCTCTCGTCCGATATTGAGAGGATAAATCTATTGCTGAAACGGCCGGCCTTCGTGGTGGCTACCGGAGATATGACAAACAGGGGAAGCGTTGAGCAGTATAAGGACTATCTTCGGTCTGTTGCCGGTTTGAAGGTCCCCCTGCATAACGTGATCGGCAACCATGATGTTCCCATGGAGACCTACGAGGCTCTTCTGGGGCCGACTTGTTACTCTTTTGATTACGGAGGCAGGCATTTCATTGTCCTTAACTGCCTACAGGCCAAACGTTATAACGGATGGCTTCAGGAGGATCTCCGCTTACAGCCGCCCGGCAGAGAGATAATAGTATTTCAGCATTATCCCCCTACCGAGCCGTTGCTCGACCTTCTGTCCAGGTATAACACGAAGGGCCTGTTTTACGGACACTGGCATTGCAATAAGGTTTACTACCATAAGAAGATAATGGTGGTGAGCACGCCTTCGCTGTCATTCGGCGGGCTGGATTGCAGCCCGGGAGGGTTCCGCGTGGTGGCTTTCAGTGACGGCATCATGGAGACTGAATTTTTGCCCATTGACGTGAGGGGACGGACGGGCGTTTCCGATGCGGGTAAAGCCGCCTCCGGCGGTGCCTTGAACGCTGACGGAATAAAGGCTCCACTGCTTGGGAGATGGAGTTGCTATGCCGAAGGCAGTACGGGCTTCTCTTCACCGGTTATAGCAAACGATAAACTCTTTATAGGCGTGCAGGATGATAATAATGCTCGCAACTGCGGCGTCATAGCCGTTGATACTGCTGATGGCGATATCGCTTGGAGATTTACGACCGGCAGCTCGGTAAACGGTATGCCTGCATACGGTAAAGGTATTGTCTGCGTGATGTCAGTGACGGGAACGGTTTATGCCCTCGATGCCGGCAGCGGCCGGGAACTGTGGCGCTACAGTCTGGGAAAAGAACACGAGCGCTGGGCTATCAGTTCTCCCGTAATCTGCGATGACACGGTTTACTGTGGTATAGCGCCGCATTTTGTGGCACTTGATCTGCATAACGGCAAGAAACAGTGGCAGGCCGGCAAGATGGGTAGTGACTGGTTGCCTTGCCGAACATCGCCTGTATGTGATCAAGAACATATATATGTCGGATTTGTCAGGGGCAAAGGCCTTTTTGCCTTGAACAGAAAGGATGGGTCGGTTGTCTGGAACAGAGAAGAAGGGATGGCGAATACCCACTCCTCTCCCCTGATTAGGCAGGACAGGCTTTATTATGCTGCCGGAGGCAAATTATACGCCATACAAAAGGACTCCGGACAGGTGCTGTGGAGCGTCGCTGTGGGAGGCGGAGCATTTGTCGTGTCCTCCCCGGTAGCGGCTGACGATTCCCGTCTGGTTATAGGCTCGCTTGACGGTAGTGTGATCGCCGTTAACACTGAAACCGGGCAGAGACTCTGGTCCTTTAAAACAGGACCTGCTATCGGTTCATTGACGCCGTACGGCCGGAACGGCAGCGCGGTTATGTCTTCAGCGGCCATAGCGGGAGAGAGAGTCTATGTCGGCGCCAACGACGGATACCTGTACGTGCTGGATATGCAGACGGGCCAAAAGTTATACAGTTTGAATCTGGGCAGCCCTCTCCTTTCAAGGACGGTAATCTCAGGCAATATGCTTTACGTAGCTACCGGCGACGGGCATATCTCAGCCTTTGCCATTGCAGGATTGTGAAGTGCCTTTTGACGCAGAAATGTTGGATGTGTTACTGACCCATGTATTAGAAAGGTAGTATTTATGAATATGAGAAGCGATAGCATAAGATGGTTCAAGGAGGCACGCTACGGACTGTTTATTCACTACGGACTTTATGCTCTACTTGGGCGGGGTGAATGGGCCATGAATAAGGAGGGCATACCCCGGGAGGAGTATGCCCGGTTGAAAGACGTTTTTACAGCGGATAACTTTGATGCCGATGACCTGATCCGGCGGGCTAAAGACTGGGGCATGAAATACGCCGTTCTCACCACCAAGCACCATGAAGGGTTCTGCCTGTATGACTCTAAACTGACGGATTTCAAAGCGCCCAACAGCCCGGCGGGCCGGGATCTGGTGGCGGAGTTCGTATCCGCCTGCCGGAAGCACGGTTTGAAGGTAGGCCTCTATCACACTCTTAACGACTGGAGTGCCGTGCCTGGTGCGGTGGATGCTTTGGAGAGGCCTCAGGAGTGCTACCAGTCTTTTATAGATTACGTGCACGGGCAGATCAGAGAGATCATGACCAACTACGGCAAGATAGATATCATGTGGTATGACGGCTGGTGGCCGTACGACGGGGATGGCTGGCAGGCGGAAAGGCTCAACGCCATGGTCAGAGAGCTTCAGCCCGTTATAGCCGTCAACGGCAGGAGCGGCATCAAGGGTGATTTCGTTACCCCGGAAGGACATGTGGCTCCGTCAAAAGATCCATGGGAAGCCTGTATAACCCTCAACGATCACTGGGGCTGGCACAGGGGTGACGACAATTGGAAGTCTCCTAAAGAGGTGGCCGAGATGCTGAGGAAGTGTTCCGCCGGGCACGGCAACCTCTTGCTGAATATAGGGCTTAAGGGAGACGGCTCCATACCGGAGAAGGCTGTGGAGTGTCTGTATCCAGTGGGCGAGTGGCTCAAGGTCAATGAAGAAGCAATCTTCGGCACAGACAGGTTTGATTTCTCCCTGCGGGAGAGCACCAAGGGGCGAGCCGACTGGGCTCATTCCGGACAATTCACTGCCTCAGGCAACAACTTTTACTGGCACATCAGGTGCTGGCCGGGGTCTACGCTACGCGTTAACGGTGTTAGATGCACGGTAACAGAGGTGACCGACCTGTCCACCGGCAAGAATCATCCCTTCAGCCAGGAGGGGGAGATGATCAAGGTAGAAGGCTTCCCGGAACAGGTTGATACCTCCATGCCCGTAGTCATCCGCTTCAGGACGGAGGAGAAGCCGCTGCTCTATCTGTGTGGCGGGTGCAGGGAGCCTGGTGTGCCCCATTGCCGCTACGATCCGATGCCGTCTGATATATTGATATAAGAACAATATGAGGAGTAATCGTATGATAAGAGAGATAATGGAAAAAGCAACTACCATATTCCTTGCTGTTGCAATACTGTTCTCTTTGGGGTGCGGGCAGCAGGGAGCAGACAGCGGCAAGATTGAATTGCGTTGGTCGGGGATGGCGTTTCCTGCCTATGACAAGTTCAGGTATGAACAGTCATCACTCTTCGAAAAGCTGCACCCGGAAGTTAAGATAAGGTATGAGCCTATCTCAGCCTATACAAGCAAGATAATGACACAGTTAGCTGGAGGAACGGCTCCGGATGTGTTCTTTGTGCCGGCAGCCATGTACTCCGGTTTTGTCAGGCGTGGAGTCCTGATGGACATGACGCCGTATCTGGACAAGGACAGGGATTTCCTCAAGCAGTATTATCCGGCTCTTCTTGCCAATGTGAATTACGAGGGTAAGATATACGGTCTGGTGAGCAACAATTCCTTCCCTGTAATGTATTACAACAAGACTATTTTCGATAAGATGAAGATGCCCTATCCCACCAACGATATGACTCTGGAAGAAACGGTGGAGCTGGCCAAGAAGATGACTATCAGAGGTTCGGATGGTAGAGCCAGGCAATACGGACTTATAAACGGTTTGGGCTGGCAACAGCTTGGATTACTCTATGGCGGACAGCTCTGGAGCAAAGATGGCAGCAAGTGCAATATCAACAGCGAGCCGTTCAAGAAAGCTATAAGGTTCACCAAGGATATATATGCTGTCTATAAGATAGCGCCGTATCCGCGGGAAGCGCAGGATATGGGCAACCGGGAACAATTTATCGGCGGCCGGGCTGCCATGTATATGGGCGGAACCTATGAGATAGCCAATTTCAGGATATTGAACAGGGGAGCCGGTAAACTGAACTACGGTTGTGTGATGGCACCGGTGCCCAGAGGAGGTAAGAGAGCTTACCTGACAGGCGGCAATATTCTGGGAGTCAATGCCAGGAGCAAGAACAAGGATATGGCCTTTGAACTGGCCAAGTTCATGTGCGGCACAGAGAGCATCAAGTTTCTTATAGGTGTGGGCGATTCCGTACCGCTG
>JAQVUQ010000273.1 GCA_028699365.1 bacterium
ATATGCTTATTAATTCATCAACAGCATCATAAATATCATTCTTTTCCGGCAGAGGCTTGGTCAATTCCTCAACAACACATTCCCGAGGTCCATCAACTTCGGCATCAGGACAATAAGCCATCTGAACTATATCTATCAGGCTTACGTCAAGAATATCAGCAAGCGCCTGCATCTGCTTGATCGTATGCGGATACTCTCCGGCCATGGCACGAGCAAATAATTTCCTTTTCAGACCTCTAAGCCCCAGGCTTCCGGCAAAGCTGTCAAAGGTATCTGAAGAAGAAGTTGCACACAAGACCCGATATTTTTCATGCTCAAACATCTCTCGGATATACTCAGCCAAGATCATACCTCTTACCTCCTCTAAGCCCGGAGAGAGGGCCACAGAAGCATTCCTGCAGCCCTCTCCTATCACTAATATCTGCCTCACACAGTCCTCTTAAGCCAGGGCAACGGCTCCGGCTTGAGAAGCTCCAGAACCTCGTTTATCGTGCGCTCTGCCAACTCGTAAGGGGTTACTCCATTGTTGTCTCTGATTGTTGGATCGGCTCCATTTGCAAGCAAACCGTCGAATGCTTCGTGTTCACAAATAGCGGCCGCTTCGTGAAGTGATGTCCAACCTGTCATGGGATCAATGATCTCATTGATATCGACGTCAAGCGTAACGAGTCGCAATTTTCTCGGAATAAGCGCCTTCGTTTCGAGTGCCTCTAAGGCGTGTTCACCCCACCGTTTTGCAATCTCGTAAGCCGTTTTTCCATCATTTCCGCCCCTTACTCTTTTCAGGCCCGGGCCTCCGTATTCAAGAATACATGGAATATCGTTTTTACGAAAATACATTGCAGCATAATGTAACGGAGTATCGCCTTCGTCAGTGACATCATACGGATCGGCCCCTTTTTCAAACAGTAACTGAATCAACCCGTGAGAACTCCATCCATCACCGCGATCAAGCATCGCGTGTAAAGGCGTCTCCTCGCAATACCTTGCATTAACATCTGCACCTTCAGCAATGGCCGCCTTCACAGCCTCATAGTCTAAGCGTTCAATGGCATCAAACATCTTCGCCGTAGCCTTTTCCCGCTGTATCTCCTCCTGGCTCTTCGTCTCTAACTCTTTCAGCATAATTTCACCGGCCTCCTCATCGATAAATTTATGGTATAATCAACTTGCGCATTGCGGCCCCTCTGACGGTTTGATGTAAATCCCGTTCATGGGCCGCTTCGACTTTCAGCCCTTCCCGCCCGTAGTTCGCTGTTCCAGAAAGGCTTCCAGATCCCCTTCCTTCACCCGCCATATTCTGCCGATTTTTATGCCTCTCAGTTCGCCTGATCGCAGCCACCTGTGAACTGTTATCTCGTTAACCTGAAGACGCTCGGCTATCTGGGCAGGGGTCAGGAGATCATCTTCTCCCATGTCATCACCTCCCTCACTCGTTTTATTATACCAAGCAATGTATTGCAAAGCAATAATAAGTATTGTTAAGTATCATAAAATATGGTAGAATAAATACAACATAAGGAACGTTATGTTGCATATTCAAGGACAGGAAGGGATTAAAAGTGATTAGAGAGGATTACAAGGGACAGGAAGTGACTAGAAGGGACAATACGACCGGAGCAATCCCGAGACAGGCAGACAGCGATAATCAAATCATCGGCTTATGGCTGCATGGCCGAAGCTCCAACACCATGGAAGCTTACAGAAGCGATGCCGAGCGTTTAAGAGCGTTTATCGGAAAGCCTTTGCATAGCGTCACATTAAGAGACCTGCAGGAATTCGCCGATACTCTATCTTCACTTGCGCCGGCTACACAATGCAGAATACTATCCTCTGTCAAATCCCTCTTCACCTGCGCTTACAGGCTTGGCTACCTGCAATTCAACGTCGGCGGACAACTTCGCCTGCCTGGCATCAAGAGCAAACTGGCAGAAAGGATCCTCCCGGAGACTGACGTTCAACGTATGCTGGCATTGGAGCCGAAGCCGCGCAACAGAGCGCTTCTGCGCCTCCTTTACGCCGGTGGTCTCAGAGTGTCGGAGATATGCGGCCTAACCTGGCAGGATGCCGCTTCCCGAGACAACGCCGGCCAGATAACCGTATACGGCAAAGGCGATAAGACCCGGGCTGTTCTCCTCTCCGCCGACACATGGAAGGAAATCGCTGTTTTACGCGGTGATGCTGCTCCGGATGAACCCGTATTCCGTTCTCAGAAAGGCGGTCCCCTGGATAGATCACAGGTTATACGGATTGTCAGAGCCGCTGCCAAGCGTGCAGGCATCGATACGAACGTTTCTCCGCACTGGCTGCGTCATGCGCATGCAAGCCATGCCCTTGACCGCGGCTGCCCGATACACCTTGTTCAGGCCACTCTCGGACATGCTTCAGTGGCTACAACAGGCCGGTATCTACACGCACGGCCATCTGATAGCTCTGCCAGGTATTTGCCGGTGTGAAATAATGGAGGAATGGCTACAACTCGTTAGACGCAAAAACGAGGATATAATGAAGTCCGGGGGAAGCTTCCCGGACTTTACATTTCCCTTGCCCTGACACGACACCCCACCACGACACGCCCATCATGCCGAGCCGCAGACAAGCCCTGATTCGAGCGCTTTTGGTCTATTTGCGTCGTTTGCGTTGTTAGAGTCCGTTCCACCCATCAGCGAGTGTACACACGGTGTGCTTCCTTAACTGCTACTATAGTTAGGATTTTCTGAATGTCAAGAGGGTTGACCAGAATATTTTGAAGAACTTTTGTGAAGGGAAACTTTACATCTTAGCGTGAGAAGTTAAGGTTCAAGCGGTGAGTGTTTACATCTACAAAAAGCAGAGACCCCTTTCGAGGCCTCGCGCCCCGGAGTCGAAACCGCCGGGGGTGGTGTCTGATTTATGGGATAATCATTACCCATGACGATCTGTCACGGCTTCGCTTGTGAGGCTCTCTGGCTCCGTATTTCGGACACTTGCCTCCGCTGTGAACCTTGGCCGTATCGCAGTTGCCGCATCTATTCGGTGCGGCCTGTGGACAGGAAACGCTTCACCCCTTCGGCGGTTTGTATTTCAATACTTCCTTCCATTCAGCCAAAGCCTCTTTGGGAACATCCCATGTTGAATTAGGCTGAGTTGCGAAATAAACCCTGAGAGTTACTCTCTCGGCTTTGATGATTTTTTGACTCAGGATATCCGGAACGAGAAACACAGCCCCTGTGACAATATACCCGTAGTCCATTGCTTGCGATATCTTAAAACTAAAGGGCGCTTTTAATATCTCTGATTCTTCTTCGCCCTTATCATTCTTCTTCGTGATTTTCACGTCAATAGCCTGTTCTGAAAAAAACCACCCTTTCTTGGCGGCTAGAGCAAAATTCAGATTCAACTCCTCAATTCCCTTGACATCAATTGTTTTCAACATGGTAGCCCTTGCTATATCGGCAGCATTCATGCTGGCAGCGTCTACCGTGCTGGATATTGTTATATCCCCATCAAAGTCATCTTTCTTTATTTCGATATTCGCCGTTGCGATTGTGGCTGTCATCAAAGCAAGGCATATTGCCATTATTAACGATCTCTTCACGTCCCTGTCTCCTTGTTTGCATAAATATCGTCTTTGGATAAATACTCGGCTATGGAGTCTATCGCAAATGGCATCCATCTTCTTGAAGGCAATTCGCAGTTCAGCCGGCAGGTTCTTCATGCCTTCTTCTCTGCCGCTCTAATTCTGGCATTAAACCTGTCGCTTACTATACGCATCTTCTTTACCGTTTCCCGTAGTTCCTCGGAAACAACGGCTTTTTTGTAACTGTAGCCGGGGCCGTTCGGTTCCGCCCGCATCTTCAGCATCCGTGTCATAATCAATCCCACCTTCCCAGGTAGTATTCTCTCAAGACAACATCTTCGATATATCGCTGCTGTTGGCTCATAATTTTGCCTACCTGCTTTATATCTTCCAACTTTTTGGCATTTTTAACCGTCTTTATCAGTCTCGGCAGCATGTTCAAGAATACCTCTAAGACGCCCTGCTTGTTTATCATGATAACCATATCATGCTCTTCCTGCGCTATTATCTTCAGCGCATAAGCTGTCAGGCTCTCCATCTCAGATAAATCGGCCAGGTATTCTCTCTTTTCGGTCTCAAACGCACTTCTCATCAGCTATATAACAGTTGTCTGAATAGGATCCATGCACAAGCTGATAATAAACCCTATTCATTCTCCCTCCTGTAACATAACACCTCTTGATAATTATCTTCTACAAAAATCTACTTTATCCTGCAAAACACCGGCCGCATACGCCTTTTCAATAATCCGGCGCCGCTACATCTTCGCCGCATT
>JAQVUQ010000274.1 GCA_028699365.1 bacterium
ATCGTTACTGAAGGGCTCGCAGTGATACGGGCTGGTCAGGATGACTACATCGCCGGGCTTTATCCTGCCTCTGTCGGCGGCTTCCAGTTCCTTGTCGGTGACGGGGGCTTTGGGGGCTATATCCAGTTCCAGGAGTACGGCCCGCCCCATAAAGGCGGTGAGCGGCAGGCCCAGGATATCCGGCCAGGCATCGTCGTAATGGTAGGGGGTTTCCACGTGTGTCCCCAAGTGGGATTCCAGGTTCATATCGGAATGGTAGTCTTTGGTCCACTCCTGGTAGTAGCGGATCACTTCACACCGTCTGGTCTCTCTGTCGGGGTGAATGGGTTTGCTCAGGTCTACCACCCGGTAGGGGCCCAGTTGTTCAACTATTGCCATCTCTATCTTCTCCTTTCGATTATGCCGTGGGCGTTGTCTCTATAGACGGCTTGCAGTTCCTGCGGGGTAAAGCCTTTATACTCTGCTTGCAAAAGTTCAATGGCCTGCCGGAAGGTGTTATACTCCAATACCGGCGGGAAATCGGTGGCAAAGAGCAGTCTTTGAGATCCAAAGGCTGCCCTGAGCAGATCGACTGCCTGAAACAGTGGCCTCTGTGGATAGCGCCAGCCGTCTTCCGTAAAGGCGTAGAAGCCGGAGAGCTTGACGTATACGCCGGGATATCCGGCCAGGCTCAGGAGGGGGGCGTAATCTTCTTCATCCAGCTTGCCGCTCCTCAGCCTGGGTCGGGCCATATGGCTGATGAGAATAATGAGGCCGGGGTATCGTTCCAGGATGCCTGCCAGCGGGCGGCACTGTGCTGCCCGGATGTTCAAGCTGAGGGGCATTCTCTCTGCCGAGATGTATTCCCAGAAGGGCTGTAACCGCTCTGAGGACAGCCAGTCGCCTGAGTCGTCTGCGTCCAGGTAGCAACTCAGGCCGAAGTGGCCGTCTCTGTCCAGTTCCATAGCCTGGCTGAGCAGGCTGCGGGAATCGGGCTGCAGGTGGCCGAAGGAGTATATCCAGGGCCGGCTATCTCTGATCTTCTCCACAAAACTGTTGTTCCGCGGGCAGTGCCCGCCCTGGTAGCAGATGACGAAGGCGGCCTCTACAGCGCAACTGCGCCGGTATTCTTCGTAAAGGTGCAGTTCTCCTTTTGCGCCCTCTCTGACATGACTGTTGTCATAGAGATCGCCGTAAGGCTTTTCGAAGAGATGCATATGGGTGTCGATGATCGTCATCTCACTTCGGCACACCTTTCATCTATCCGTATAGCCGCCTGCAGGGCTTTGACGGCTTCCTCGGGGGTGATGATCTCCGGCGCCCTGTCCTGAATTACGCATCCGAGGAAATACTCTATCTCGTTGGCCAGGGCCGATTGTTTCAGGATTACCGGCGTCAGGGAGGTCTCAGGGTTGAACGCATCCTGACGCTGATCATCGATGAAACGGTAGTTGGCGGGGGGCATTTTTATCTCTATCTCTCCGGCTGTGCCGATGATCTTCATGGCGGCATCTAGCCCGGCGGGGGCGGCATCTCTCATCTGCCAGGATGAACTGAAAGTGCAGACGGTGCCGTCGACCAGCCTGACTATAGCGCTGCAACTGTCGGCCTCTGCCTGGGATTGATTGTATCTCTTGTAGCCGTGGGCTTCTGCGATATCGCTGCCGGTATACCACAGGGCCAGGTCTATGTCGTGGATGGCGGTTTCCCGCATGGGGCTCTTCTTCCGGCCGGGGGCCAGGGTGCTGTAGTGGTTGTTGCGATAAGCCTGGATGGTGGAGATGCGCCCTATCCGGCCTGTCTCAATTTGCTCTTTGGCCTGCAGGTAGGGGGGCATGAAGCGGCAGATGTGGGCTACCATGAACTTGCCGGTGGATTTGGCGGCGGCTTCGGCCATGGCCTGGGCGTCTTCCACGGTATCGGCAATGGGCTTCTCCACCAGGACGTGTTTGCCGGTCTCCAGGGCGGGAATGACTACAGCCCGATGATCTCTGCCCAAAGTGACGACGCAGGCGATGTCTATGTCTTCAGCCTGGGCAAACTCGGTGTAATCCGTGCTTATCTCCGGCACCCGATATTTAGCGGCTATCTCTTCGGCCCGGCTGGGTGTCCTGGAGCAGACTCTGGTAACTCTGACATATGGGATCTGACTGAGTATGGTGCAGTAGAGCTCTCCGAATTCTCCCAGGCCGGCTATGCCTGCTCTCAACTCTTTCACCGGTTGAATACCTCCTTGAAGACGCCGGCTGCCTGGCCGGCGTTGATATCGGCGCCGAGGGCCGACAGCTCTTCTTCAAGTGCGGCTATGGTGGGCAGGAGATACTCCGGGGTGGCTGTATGCGCCAGGTGTCCCACTCTGACGACGGTATCGGCGGTGGCGCCCAGGCCTCCGGCCAGGAGGATGTGGTGCCGCTTTTGTATTCTATCTCTCAGTTCGCTTCCGTCTATGCCCTGGGGCAGACGGACGGCGGTCAGGGTCCGGCTGGCCCACTGGTCGGGGACGTAAAGTTCAAGGCCCATGGCTCGCATAGCGGCACGGAAGGCGTCCCGGGCCTGGGTATGCCGGGCAAAGCGCTTCTCCAGGCCTTCGGCCAGGATCTCATCCAGGGCCTGGCTCAGGGGTTTATAAAGGGAGACGGGGGCGGTGTTGGGCCCCTGTGGATGCCAGTTGCTCCATTTTTCTCTGTACTGGCGCAGGATATTCAGGCTGAGGTACCAGGCTCTGACGGGCTCTCTTCTGGCGGCTATCCGCTCCCAGGCTTTGGGGCTGACGCTGATAAAGCCCAGGCCGGCCGGGGCACCGAAGCACTTCTGGCTGCCGCTGAGACAGTAATCTATGCCCAGCTTATCGGTGGGGATATCCACCCCGCCCATGCTGGAGACGCAATCCACGATGGTCAATACTTCCGGCCGGGTGGCGGCGGCCTGCATGATTTCCTGAAGGTTTGATTCCACGGCGGTGGAGGATTCGTTATGGACCACGGCCAGGGCCTTTACCTCGGGGTGCTCCTGCAGGGCTTTGTATACCTGTTCTCCGGTGATCGGTTGTCCATACTCGCTTCTGGCGGTGATCACCCTGGCGCCGTGCAGTTCGGCCATCTCGGTGAACCTGTCGCCGAAGACGCCGTTGTTGCAGATGAGGATGGCCTGCCCGGGCTCTACGGCGTGACTGACGGCCGTTTCCATGGCGGAGGATGAGGTGGCGGCCAGAACATAAAGATCGTTCTTCGTTTGAAAGACCTGTTTGAGTTTACTTGTCACCTGGTCGTAAAGTTCGCACCACTCAGGCCCGTAGTGGGGCTGCATGGGCAGTCCCATCTCGGCTCTGACGACGTCGCTTACTTCGGTGGGTCCGGGGATCATCAGTTTAAGCATGGCATTTTTCTCCTGCTCCTAAAGTATTTTTTCTATATCCAGTCTTGTAAAGCTATCCAATGCACTACTTCCTTATGCTTTTCAATCTCTTCTCTATATGCAGGGATATCCTGGTCCCGAATGTCCAGGTCTCATCTTTTTTGCCAGAACACCTGTCGTTCACGATGCCCTCATCAAATGCGGTTTAATCATGATCTTGCGTTCCTCGATAGCCTCGCCGCTAAGCATTCTGTACAGAAGTCTGACGGCCTGACCGGCCATCTCGCTTACCGGCATCCTGACGATATCCACCGGGACGGAAAAGAAATCCCCGCCGGCAATCGAAGAGAAGGAAACAACGGTAACATCCTCAGGGATGCTCAACCCCGCCTCCATGGCAGCTTTTATCACCATCTGAGTGGAAGCCTCGCCGGTGACAATGATGCTGTCCGGTTTTACGGGAGCCGCGAAGAGTTTCTGCGCCGCCCGGTAGGCCGGCTCGACCTCCTCAGCCGAGGTCATGACCCGCCCGGCGATAATACGGTCATCAGGCATATCCACCCCTTTGGCGGCAAACACCGTCCTGAAGGCGGCCAACATCTCGCAATCCCCCCAAAGGTCTATAAGGCTTATCCTCCGCCGGCCTCCGGCGATAAGGTGATCGACGGCCAGCAGCATGCCGTATACCCTGTCGTCCAGAACGCAAGCAATATCCTGAAACGGGATATCGTTATCCAGCCAAACGAAGGGGATTTCCCTTTCTTTCAGATAGGCAATTGTGTTGAGCGATACCCTGGAGGCAATGATAAGCCCCTCGGGTTGAGCTACGGCTTTCGTTCTGCCTGACAGGAAATCCTGCTCCGATTTTATGGCACTGGTCTGTAGCGTCAGGCCCAGTTCGGCGGCGGTTGCGGTCAGCCCTTTGAAAACCTCGGAGAGATAAGGCGTGCTGAGGCTGAAAACATCCAGAAAAGCAGCCTCGATAGTGAAATGCTTCTTG
>JAQVUQ010000275.1 GCA_028699365.1 bacterium
TTCCGATCTATCGGCAAGGATTATACCCGGCTCTTCGTAGGGCAAAAGCTGGTGATGCCTAAATGATAGCGCTGGACAGGCAGAATAACTATGAGATTATCCTTTCCGAGAAGTTTTACCTCGCTGATATAGTGGAGAGCATCGTCCTGGAGGAGAGCCTGGACGAGGTTGCTGTCAGGGCGACGATATCGTTGCAGATACCTGATGGACTTGTCGGCGTGCCGGATATCCGCACGGGGCAGAAGCTGGACGTCTCTGGGCCGCTCTTTGCAGACAAGCTCCCTTTTGCGTCCGGCTATCTGCTGCGTCGGGGCGTGCTCTGGGAGAAGGAACGGGAAGAGAAGAGCGGCCGGCACATTACACTGACGGCTTACGATCCATCCATCTACCTGGCAAAATCTGAGGATGAAGTCTTTTGGCCGAAGGGTTCCACCGCCTCACAGAGGCTGCGAAGGTATGCACAGACGTGGGGTATATCCACCGGTGCTATCGTTGATACGGGAACGCCGCTGGCCAAAGCTATACATAGGTCCAAGCCGATCTGGACCATGATCATGGACGAGCTGACAGAGACGCTGAAGAAGGGCGGGCACATGCACCGGCCGCGAATGACGGCTGCGGGGCTTGAGCTTGTCCGGATCGGCGGCAACTCCACGGTGTGGGCGCTGGAGACTGACCGCAACCTGGAAGCTGCATCGTCCCGCGAGAGCATGGACGATGCCGTTACTCAGGTCAAGGTCTTGGGAGCTGCGGACGGCGATAAGCGGGCCAAGGTGCTGGAGGTCATCAAGAATGACAGCAATACATCCCGTTACGGCAAGATCCAGAAGGTGGTGCAGGCCAGTAAGGCTAACGCGACGGCTGAGGCCAAGGCACAAGCACGGTCTACGCTCTGTGGCCCGCTGGAGACGCACAACCTGCAAGGGCCGGACATCAACACGCTGCGGGCAGGGGACGCTATCTACTATGACGGGCGGGATCTGATCGTTATCTCTGTGCGGCACGAGCTGGGGAGCCCTGGCAAGATGCAGATAGAGGCGGGATCGGCTGGGGTTGTGAGGAGGCGATATTATGCGCAGACATGATCCCTTCGGTGAGCTGGCGTCCATCATGGACAGCCGTGCCCGCGGGGCTGCCGGCAGGATGTCGCAAGACCTGTCGGCGGAGCTGGGGACGATCACGGCTACGGGGCTGCAGCTCGACAGGTTCAAACACGAGCTTCCTGATTACCTGGTTGCGGAATATCTGACGTTGGATGAACCAGACTTTACCGAGACAGAGAGCGACGGGGCACACAGTCAGCCTGATGCCGGTTACGGTGGGGCGCATTCGCACCAGGTGAAGACTCCGGACAAACTGCTGCCGCTGCATGCTGGTGACCGGGTGTTGGCTATACCGGTAAATGATGGTCAGGATTACGTTGTTGTTGCGAGGGTGGTGCCTAATGGGTGAGAGCTTATTTCCTACTGATATGCCAGTGGCGGAAGTGGAGACTGCTGCAGTTGCTGAGCAGGTTACCTTTGGTCGAAGCTGGCGATTTGATTTTTCCATCGGTGAGTTTGTCCTGACGCCTGCAGGCAGCGTGGCTGAGGCTGATTACTTCGATGCCTGGCTGCAGTGGTGCCGTAAGGCGCTGATGACTGAGCGTTACCGTTACCTGGCTTATACCAGGGCTTACGGACAGGAGTTCGATAATCTGATCAGCCGCCAACTTACCCGGGCGGGTAACGAGAGCGAGATCAGGCGCATCGTGACTGAGTGCCTGACTGTGGACCCCAGGACGGCGGCGGTGGAGAACTTTACGTTTGACTGGGACGGGGACATCTGCATATTTACCTGTGAGATATCCAACGTCCGGGGTGAGACCGGGACCGTAACGAGTGAGGTGGTGATTGTCTGATGGCTGCTATACCGGATTATTTGACAGAACAAACTGATGAGGCGATCCTGCAGCGGATGCTGGGGACACTGCCCTCTGACCTGGATAAGGCTGAGGGTTCTTTCATTTTCGATGCGCTCTCTCCTGCATCCATAGAGCTGTCGCTGGCGGCGGTTTGGGCTCAGGAGGTATTGAGCCGGAGCTTTGCGGCCACGACCTTTGGCGATTATCTGGATCTACGCTGCGAGGAGCACGGCGTCAGCCGAAGAGCGGCGGTCAAGGCTACGGGGACGGTAACCTTTACAGGGACAGCGGCTACAGTGATCCCGGCCGGGACGTATGTGGCCACTCAGGCCGATGCCGTTGCGGGGGCATCATCCATAGAGTTTGTTACTACTGAAGAAGTGACTATCAGTGGAGCGGGCACGGGCAATGTGCTGGTGGAAGCGGTGGACGGCGGCCTGATCGGTAACGTGGCGGCCGGCGCTATCAGTCTGATGATGGCTCCTGTGCCTGGCATATCGGCCGTGACCAATGCGGCGGCGCTGTCCGGAGGCCTGGACGAGGAGGACGACGCCTCGCTGCTGGCCCGGTATTATCTGCGGGTGAGATATCCTTCTGCCGGCGGCAACCGGGCGGATTACGTCAACTGGGCGCTGGAAGTGCCTGGCGTTGGCGGCGTGTCTGTTGTGCCGGTGCGTGACGGCGCCGGGACGGTGAGCGTGGCTATCATCGATGGCGATAAGCTGCCGGCAGATCAGGCACTGGTGGACGATGTGCAGGATTACATTGCGCCGCCATGGGCGGCAACGCGAGAGGCTGAAGACATGACTACCGGGGGCTTCGGTGCGAGCACGGACGCTACACAGACCGATGATACCGGCGACAGCCTGAAGCTGGAATATAACGTCGGTGGTGCGGGCACGGTTACCGATGCTGATGTGCAGATGCTGCTGTCCCAGGCGGGCATTTGGCAGGCTCGAGCGCGGGTTAAGGTAGATAGCATTGCCGGCAGCGATGATCTGCTGCAGATAGGTGTATACGATGTGACGGCGTCTGCCTGGTGCAAGACACGGCCCGCGGGAGTTGTTGATGCAGTGGTGACGGTGCAGGCGAACGATCTGCTGACGACCTTTGCCGAGGTCCTGGTGGATTTCTACTGGGACGGGACCAATGAACTGGAGTTGCGGGTCAGCAGGCTTACCAGCGATACAACTACCGTGGTATGGCTGGACAAAGTGACATATCGATCTTCCTTCAGCACGGACACCGGCGAAGGTCTGGCCCCAATCGGCGCCAGGGTGACCATTGAGCCGGCTGAGGCGGTGGAGATCGATGTCACGGCTACACTGACCATTGCCGCCGGTTATGATGCCGACACGGTAAAGGCTCAGATCGAGGCTGCCATAGCTGCCTATCTGGCCGGACTGACCTTTACGGCCGACAACGATGTGCGCTATGTCCGGATAGGCAACGCGATCTTGGACGTGGAGGGCGTGACTGATTATGCAGACCTGACGGTCAACACAGGCACAGCCAATATCGCTATCGGCGTGCAGCAGGTGGCCGTGCTGGGGACGGTGACGCTGACATGACGAGCGCAATAGGGCAGAGGATGTTGACCTACCTGCCGGGATACTACGAGACCAGCAGGGTAATGCAGGGCGTAATGGAGGCTCAGGGGGCGGAACTGGACAAGGTGCAGACGGCTCTGGATGCCGTGCTGGATCAATGTTTTGTGAGCACAGCTACCTGGGGCCTGGAACGCTGGGAGCAGGAGCTGGGGCTGCAGGTCAATCCGCCGATATCCGATGCTGACCGGCGCTCTCGTATTGTTGCAAGGCTGAGGGGCAGCGGAACTTGCACTATTCGCATAGTGGAGCAACTGGCCGAGAGCTTTGAACATGGCCATGCCGAAGTCATCGAAGACTACCCAGCCTATACGGTGACCATCAGTTTTCTGGATGCTCTGGGGCAACCGCCGGATCTGGCACAGATGCAGGCGGAGTTGCGTGAACTGATACCGGCACATTTGGCGGTTGAGTATCAGTTTAACTATTTTATCTGGTATGAATTGGACGGCAAGGGCTGGAGCTGGGCGGAATTGGATGCCCTGGGGCTTACCTGGGATGAAATACTTATCTATGAATAGGAGTGATGTTATATGTCTGAACCCTCTACGCGATTAGGCCTGGCGTTGCCGGTAGGCACGGACACGGTGAACCGGGCTGATTACCGGGAGAACTTGGAGAAGATAGACGCGGGAGCGGCCCTAAAAACTGACCTGGATACCCATGACGGTTCCGGAGGTGATGCCCATGCTGTTGCTACTGCTGCTGCGGCCGGCTTTATGAGTGCTGCCGACAAGGCCAAGATGGACGGCACAATCAGGGACTATATATTGATTGTAGACGAAAAAGCTGCT
>JAQVUQ010000276.1 GCA_028699365.1 bacterium
AGTAATACGTTGAAATATATACAGTATTAGCGGTGGTTTTTTGAAAAAAGCAATAGTCGCGGCCATAATCGCAGTTATGATCATCTTTGCAGGTGTCAGCCTGATCTGGGTAAAGAGCAGGGGGATTCCGTCGCTCATCAGGCAGGCGATTGTTTCCGAACTCTCCCACAGCCTGGATACGGCCGTCTTCATCGGTGATGTCCATCTCAGAGGCCCGTTTTCCGTCCGTCTGGAAAATGTGGCCATCGCCGGCCGTGGCCAGGAATCGGGTGCGGAACCCTTTCTCAGGAGCGATGCAGTCGATGTATCGCTTAATCCAATAAGCTATCTTCTTCATGGCGGTAAATCTATCGATATCGTAAAAGGCCTTCATATAAGAGAGCCGCAGATCAGGTTGTCCCGACTGCCGGAGGGTATATGGAACGTCCCGCTTCCCGCTTCAAGTTCCGAATCCGGAGGAACGTGGCCGGATATGGAGATCACGCTCAGCGGAGGCAGGATGACGGCCGATACCGGAGATGCGAGCCTTCTGCCGGGACGTACGGTCTTCGATCTGGACAACGGTCTTATGAGTCTTAGTAGTAAAGGCATGTCTTTCAATCTGAACACAGGGATAGCCGGCATAGCTGGTTCCCGAACGGTGCTCAACGGAAATTACGGTAAGAACGGCGGCCGCCTGGAATTCAGGTTTGAGGAATTGCGATCAGATATGTGGCGCCGGGCGTTGTCAAAATTTACATCCGTAAATATGACCTCCGGCAGCATCGACGGACGTCTGGCCGCAATATACGGACCCGACGGATGGAGATTGAACGACGGTCTGATCAATTTATCCGGAGGACGCATAATACCCTATAAGGGTGCCCCCGAGATCGGATTGCGGCAGGCCGAATTTCGTCTGGATGACAAAAACGTCTATCTGTCCCGGACAATGCTGCAATGGTCAGGTGAAACAGCGTATGTCTCCGGCCGTATCGAGGATTACAGCCGTGCACGCAAGCTTGATCTGAAAATCGATGCCGATAAGGCGGATCTGGCCCGGCTGACAACCGCGGTGACGCATGGTGCTCTCTCCAGCGTATCGGGACAGGGCACGGTCGGCATCAGGATAGCAGGATCGATGGCTGCGCCGCGTATTTTCGGTTCTATCCAAAGCGATGATGTGGGTTATGGAAAGGAACGGCTGCAGGGCGTCCAGGCGGAGTTCTCGTATCTCAACGGTGGCAGGTATCTTCTGGCCGGTACGGCACGTTGCCGTGAGGCACGTGTCAGCGGTCGCTTGACCGGCAAGGGCGGGCAGTTCATTTATTCCGGCCGGGTGGATAATTTTGAGGCCGGGCGTATACCCGGACTGGCAAAGGCCGGGTTGGGCGATATTGGCCGGATAGATTTGGATTTTCAAGGCCGCTCCGGCCCTGCGGAATACGTCCTTGGCGGCAAATTCTCCAGCGGATCGGGCAGTATCAAAGGCTTCAATTATAAATCCGCCGTCGGCCGTTTCACTTCCGACGGCACCAGTATAAGCCTGCATGACCTGAAGTTTGGAACGGAACTGGGAACGTTGGAGGCGATGGCGGTTATCCGCAACGGGCACTTCGATATCTCTCTTCACGGCAGTGATCTCAGGCCCGGCCGGGCGTTGCCTCAACTCAAAGGTGTCAGAACCGGTATAAAAGCGGCTATAAGCGGTCCCTCGTCAAAAGGGAGCGTGAACATGACCGCCCAATTCGCCTTCAGCGGCGGTAGATACGGTGCATGGAACCTGGCCGGAAAGCGTGTTGAAGTTGCCGGTGCCGTATCCGGTGATGCGATAGATTTAAGCCGCATCACCCTTGCCGGCGACGGTGCAGATATCGTCGCTGCCGGTAACTGGAACAGGCAAAGCGGCAAAATCAGCCTTCTGGCCGACCTGAAGAGCGTGCCGCTGTCCGTCCTGGCACAGGCAGCCGGAGCAGCGGCCGCCTTTCCGGGTGGAAATCTGACCGGGTGGGCCGCCATCTCAGGTGATCCGGCTTCTCCCCGGACGACTGTGGAAGTGAGCGGAAAAAATCTGGATTTCAAGGGAGAGCATGCCGACCTGGATCTGAGCATGGTTCTGGAGGACGGTCGCGTAGCCATAAGCCGTGGACGTATCGGAGGCGCGGCTGGGAATCTGAATGTCGCCGGAACGCTCGGGGGCGTATCCGGCAGTGCATTGAAGGTTGAGGGGAACGGCATAACCTCGGATCTGATAGCATCCCTGTCGGGAGTCCGGGAGATTCCTTCGGGCCGTTACGATCTGAAAGCCGCCTTGAGCGGGACAACGTCACAACCGGTTTTACGTGCTGCCGTCAGTGGGAATGAATTATCATATCGCGGCGTCCCCGTGGATAATATGAAAGCCGATCTGACATACAGTCAAGGGCAATTGAGAATCCCCAGCCTGATCGTGAATCAGGCTGCCGGACTATTGACGGCGGCAGGCATAAATGTGCCGGTAGCCGTCGAGAACGGACGGATAAGCTTCGACGGTCCCGTTGCCGGTAAGATCAACGCTTCTCTCGTTGATCTTACCGCTCTGGGCTGGAAGCGCCTGGCCGATTTTTCCGGGCCGCTGAAGTTGGCCGGCAGCCTGAGCGGCAGCGTCAAGAACCCCGTTTTATCCGGCAATATCGATCTTGCCGAAGGCCACCTTAATTTGCAGGGTCTGGATATCAGCGCCCTGGCCGGCAACTTTGTCGCCGGCAGGGAGAGAATAGACATAGCCGAACTGAAAGGCGTAATCGGGCAATTCGGCGACGATGCATCTGCTCAGGCTCAGCCCGTCGGCAATATCGCCGGCGGCGGCAGCATAACGCTGCGGGACTGGCAACTGGACCGCGTCCACGGGCGGCTGGCGCTGGCCGGCGGCCGCCTGGAAAGCATTGCCGGCCTTTCCGCTCCCTATTTCAGAAATATTTCAGGTAGTTTTGACGGCGAGGTCCGCATAGACGGACAGGCATCCTCTCCCGATATAGTCGGAGACTTCCGTCTGGCTGATGCCGGAGGCTATTTCGGCCCCCTGAAGTCACCCCTGACCGGCATGGACGGGCAGGCGCGTCTCAGCAGCGGCCGCCTTGAAATAGTCAAGCTGGCAGGCTATATGGATAAAGGCACTGTCGATATCAGCGGCGATGTGAAACTGGAGGGCATCAAGCCTGTCAGTTTGAATCTGGCGCTAGCCTCCGACAATGCCCGCATCAACTATCCTCCATACTTCAACGGTCTGGTGGATTCTCAGTTGATTATCGCCGGACCGGTGGGAGAACCTCTGATCGAAGGCAGCGTCGGCATCAGCGACAGCCGCGTGACTCTGGCAAGCCTGGGCGGCACCGGCAATAGTTTCTTCCGTCCCGAACTCAACATCAAGGGCACCATGGGCCGCGGCGTCGAGGTTATCCTCTCCAAAATATCCGCTCCCGTCAAGGGAACGCTGGATATCTCCGGCACCCTGGGAGCGCCCAAACTCCAACCCAGGGACATGGTGGCCGACTTCGGTTTGTTTAAAATTCCTATTAAGAGTATACCATCGATTTAGTAGAATATCGCTGCATATCGTTTTGTCTGTATACCGGCATTATTAAGTCATCAGTGAAGCCGATAAGGACTTCTTTTTAAATTTTACGAAAAAGAAGGAATTTTTAGACCATTGGCGAATTGTATATTTAGAACGATTAAACCGGTTGAACAGGTGTAAGTGATGTTTGATATCAATATAATTGATGGAACCCCGATTTATCGGCAAATCAGAGATCATTTGAAACAGCAGATTGTCAGCGGTTCTCTGGCGCGAGGGACAAGGCTGCCTCCTGACCAGGAGGTGAGCAAATCGCTTGGCGTCAGCATAGCCACCATAAAGGAAGCATATGATGAACTTGTCCGTGAAGGATATCTTGCAAGACGTCCCGGGCGCGGGACATCGGTAGCCGTTGATATACCGGCGCTGCGTTCGTTCTCTGCCGTCCGGGAAATAGGCATTGCGTTCTATGATGTTTTTTCGATTACCAATACATATCTGGCTAAGATATTAAACGGAATCAGTGAGGTGGCATCTGAAACCGGGTTCTCATTGAGTATATTTACTTTTAAGGGGCGTAGCATCTATCAGGGTAACGATTTGCTGCGCGAGAGCCTTGAAAGAAGAAGTATAAGCGGATTACTGCTCCTCAGCCGTATGGCGGAGAAGGATATCAGGACGCTCATGGAAGTGGGCTGTCCGATTGTGGCTGTAGACAACGAATATGTTAACCTGGATATACCGACGGTTCTGACAGA
>JAQVUQ010000277.1 GCA_028699365.1 bacterium
TTGCAGGAGTGCTTTCGTCCGCCATGCCTGAGAGCGTCAATATAGTGAATGCATCTATGATAGCCGAATCCAGGGGAATGAGAATAACCGAGACTCGCGACAGCAATGATCGCGGTTACGATAATTACATCTCCGTTACGGCGGCTGGTGCCGCCGGCTCCAGATCGATAGCAGGCACCATCCTGAACAACGGTGAGGAGCATATCGTCGATATCGACGGTTATCGCGTCGACGTCAAGACTGAAGGCCGCATGATACTATCGGACCACATCGACACACCGGGCATTATCGGCAAAGTCGGAACTCTTCTGGGTAATGCGGGTATAAATATTGCAAGTATGCAGGTTGGGCGCAAAGCTCCGCTCGGCAGGGCCGTGATGGTATTGAGCATCGACAACCAGGTGCCGGACAAGGTGCTGGAAGAGATGGCTGCGCTTGAGGGAATCAAGGATTGCATTATGGTGGAACTCTGAATTGCGGATCTTGCTGACAAACGATGATGGAATATATTCGGATGGGCTCAGGCACCTGCTTACGGCGTTGTCGCCCGTAGCCGAAGTGTTTGTCGTCGCCCCGGACAGGGAGAGAAGCGCCACCGGACATGCCATTACGCTGCACAAGCCTCTGCGCGCCGAGAAGATGAACATACCGGGGACGGAGACCGAAGGCTGGAAGACCAACGGCACTCCGGCCGATTGTGTGGTCCTGGGTATACTGGGCATAATGGGCTGCAAGCCCGACCTGGTAGTCACCGGGATAAACGCCGGGCCCAACCTGGGAGAGGATCTGACCTATTCCGGCACCGTCTCCGGAGCAATGGAAGGGGCTTTATTCGATCTTCCGGCCTTTGCCATATCCGTCGCGGCTTATGCTGATATCGACTTCACCGCCGCCGCCGCACTGGCGGCACGCCTGGCACGGCAGATAGATTCCGGTCTGCAACTGCCGCTGGGAACGTTTCTCAATGTCAACCTGCCTAATATACCTGCTGCCGGAATCAAAGGCATTAAGATAACCTCGCAGGGGCGGCGCAGATACGAGGACAGGCTGGAGAAGCGCATAGATCCGCGCGGAAGGGAATATTACTGGATGGGGGGTAGCCTGCTGCAGATGGATATGCCGCCCGAAACCGACGGCTGGGCGGTGGAGAACGGATACGTCTCGATAACTCCCGTTCACATGAACCTCACCGATTACGATACGTTGCACCGGCTTGAGAATTGGGATACAGGGAGCTTGCTGGGTTAGGCAACTTTGTATGACTGAGAAAGGGAAATATACCTGCATTGTCGAGAACGTAATAAGCGTTTGAAAGGCAGGTATACACCTAATGGCAATATCCCCGCGTAAGGACAAGATCGACAAAGCGATGAACAATGGTGCCAGCCTGGGCTTTGAAACCCGGCTTTGGGCCGCCGCCGACGCTCTGCGCAACAATATGGACGCGGCTGAATACAAGCACGTTGTCCTGGGTCTGATCTTCCTTAAATATATCTCCGATGCTTTTGAAGAGCGCCATGCCGGGCTTTTGGCCGAGCGGTGCCAGGGTGCCGACCCTGAAGACCCGGATGAATACAGGGCCAGTGATATATTGTGGGTGCCGCAGGAAGCCCGCTGGTCTTACCTGAAAGCCAAAGCCAGACAACCTGAGATCGGCCAGATAGTTGATAAAGCGATGTCCGCCATCGAAAGAGATAATCCTTCCTTGAAAAATGTGCTTCCCAAAGACTATGCCCGGCCTGCTCTTGACAAGCAGCGTCTGGGCCAGCTTGTGGATCTTATAAGCAATATAGGTCTTGGTGATGAAGAGAGCCGTTCCAAGGATATCCTGGGCCGTGTCTACGAATACTTTCTATCCGAGTTTGCCAGCGCCGAAGGCAAGAAGGGCGGGCAATTCTACACGCCGCGCTGCATGGTGAAACTGCTGGTAGAAATGCTGGCACCCTATCAGGGACGGGTCTACGATCCCTGCTGCGGCTCCGGCGGTATGTTCGTCCAATCAGCGTCCTTTCTGGAAGCACACGCCAACGGCAATGGCGGAAATATAAAAAATCGGATAAGCGTTTACGGCCAGGAATCCAACTATACCACCTGGAGACTTTGCAAAATGAACCTGGCCATTCGCGGCATTGACGGCCAGGTAAGCCATGGCGATACCTTCCACAATGATAGCCATCCCGACTTAAAAGCCGATTACATATTAGCCAACCCGCCTTTCAATGACAGCGACTGGCGCGGTAACCTGCTGCGGGATGACAAACGCTGGAAATATGGTATACCTCCGGCCAGAAACGCCAACTATGCCTGGGTGCAGCATTTCATTCATCACCTTGCCCCCACCGGAACCGCCGGCTTTGTTCTGGCCAACGGTTCCATGTCGTCCAACCAGTCCGGCGAAGGTGAGATCCGCAAGGCTATCATCGAGGATAATCTGGTGGACTGCATGGTAGCTCTGCCCGGCCAGTTGTTCTATTCCACTCAGATACCGGTCTGCCTATGGTTCCTGGCCCGTGACAGAAAGAACGGGCGTTTCCGGGATCGTCGTGGAGAGGTCCTTTTCATAGACGCCCGTAATATGGGCACACTGATAGACCGTGTCCACCGAGAATTAACGGAGGACGATATCCGCCGAATAGCCGATACCTATCATGCCTGGCGGTCTAAACGGGATGTTACTACAGCAGACGTCCCTGCAGTGTTGACCGAAGAGCGCCGGTTGCCGGAATACGAGGACATAGCCGGCTTCTGTAAATCCGCCACACTGGAAGAAATCCGTAAGCACGGTTATGTGCTTACTCCCGGCCGCTATGTCGGCGCTGTCGAAGTGGAAGATGACGGGGAGCCTTTTGATGTGAAGATGAAACGGCTTGTAGCTCAATTGCATGAGCACCAGGCCGAGGCGGCTAAGCTGGATGCCGCCATTATTGCTAATTTGAAATCTCTGGGATACGGCAATGATTGAATGCAGCGGAAAGGAGAGATGATATGCCGCTTGAACTCGATAGTTTAAGGAAAGCCGTCGGCGCTTTACACGACGTCTTGATGAAGAGCAACGATACCAAATTCATGAACGGACTGGATGAGATAGCCAGAAATGCCATCAAATCGGGAGCCATCAAGCATTTCGAATTTACCTATGAGCTATGCTGGAAGTCCGTCAAACGCTGGCTGGAAGAGAACGTCAGCTCCACGGCTGTAGACGGTGTGACACGGCGTGAACTGTTCCGACTGGCTGCGGAAAACCGTCTGATTGTAGATGTGGAGCAATGGATGCGGCATCACGAAGCCAGGAACCTGACATCTCACACCTACAATCCCACGGTAGCCGAAAGCATCTATGCAGCAGCCAATGACTTTGCCTGTGATGCTCGAAGTCTGTTGGGGGCATTGGAAGCCCGGAATGATTGATTTAACCCCCCATCAACTCGAAACGGTCATACGCATTCTGTCAAAGCATGTGCCTGGGTGTGAGGTAAGAGCCTTCGGTTCCCGGGTTACCTGGACAGCCAAGGATTATTCCGACCTGGATTTGACCGTGGTATGTGAGAGCGCTTTGGAACCTGACACTCTTCGCCACTTAAGGGAAGCATTTGAGGAATCCGATCTCACCTTTCGGGTGGATGTGCTGGATTGGCACGATGTCAGTTCTGCTTTTCAGAAGGTGATTGAGAAGAATTATGAGATTATTTGGAGCGGAGAAAGGATCGGTAAAAGCGTAAAAGGTAAGTGGGTTAAGCAGAAAATCGGATCGTTAGGACGCGTTGTTACAGGGAAAACCCCGCCAACATCCGATAAATCCAACTTTGATGGACCGTATCCTTTTATCACGATTCCCGATCTAAATGGGCGGGTGTTTATAGATGAAACAGAACGTACGCTATCAGAAAAAGGCGCTAATAATATCAGTTCTTCATTGCTACCTCCAAATGCTGTCATGATGTCATGCATTGCCACTATAGGTAGATGCGGTATTACAACCCAACCTAGCTTTACTAACCAGCAAATTAACAGTCTTATTCCTTCCGGTAAAGTAGATTCACGGTTTCTTTACTATGTTTTCACTCAACTGGGTCACGAATTACAGGCGGCCGGGGGCGGTGGGTCAGTTTATACAAACGTATCAAAAAACCGCTTTTCAGAAATCGAAATTGATATTCCTGCAGATATTACTGAGCAATGCACAATAGCCCATATCCTCGGCACTTTGGACGACAAGATAGAACTGAACCGGCGTATGAACGAAACGCTGGAAGCCATGGCCCGAGCCATCTTCAAGTCCTGGTTTGTGGACTT
>JAQVUQ010000278.1 GCA_028699365.1 bacterium
GCGGCGCTTTGTAAGCCAGACGATCTATGATTTCACCCTTCAACAGCGTTCGCTCGACGATCTCCACCGCATCTTCGGGCTTGACATGTATGTACACCAGGCCGGCCGGTTCTATCCGCATCAGGGCTCCGGCTTCGCAGAAACCCTGGCAACCGGTCTTGACCACGCTGCAGCCGCTGTTGTTCTCGTCTTCCAACAGGTAAGTGAGATCCGCATATATGTCTCTGGCCTTGATCTCGGCTTCAAGAGCGTCGTAAAGCTCCAGTGCCCCGTTGACTATGCAGCCCAGTCCGGCACAGACGGCCACGCGCATCTTCTCGCGCCCCAGAGCCTGACGATAGTCGTTATAGGCGCGGTTCATATCCACTTTAGTACTGCTCATTACTCCTCCTCCTTGGCAATGATCTCATCTACGATTTCCTTTACCTTATCGGGCGTCAACTGCCCGTATATCTCCTCGTCCACCATCATAGCCGGAGCCAGCGCACAGGCGCCGATGCAGGCCACCGTCTCGACGGTGAAGAGCATATCTTTTGTGGTGGTCACGCCCTGTTTCAAACGCAGATGCTCCCTCAGGCCGTCTATTATCCACTGCGAATTACGAACGTGACAAGCGGTGCCGTCGCAGACCTTGATGACGTGCTTTCCCTTGGGCTCCAGTGAGAACTGGGCATAGAAAGTGGCTACGCCGTAGACGGCGGAAGGATGTATCTCCATGACGGTGGAGATATAGGTCATGATCTCCTCCGGCAGATAGCGATACTCCTCCTGCACATCCTGAAGAATGGCAATCAGATTAGACGGATCCTTGCCGTGCTTGCCGATGATCTCATTGACCCGCCGGAACTTTCGCAACGTCCCGTTGAGCACCCTGGCCTCGGCCTGTGTCTCTGCATCAATTACCGTTGACATTTGGTTACTCCCCCCTGTTTTATCAGCTATTTAGGCTGAAGGCTGAAGACTGAAGTGGCTTACGCTCGGGTAAACTTCTCTGGCTTTTATCCAGGCTTACTTCTCAATCTTGATTAAGGCTATCAATCATACTTGAGCGTTCTACTTCAGCCCTCAGTCTTCAGTCTTCAGCCTATAAATCTATACGTACTCCACCCGGACAACTTTGCCTCTGGCTTCCAGCAACTGGCCTATCTCCTTGATAATCTGGAACTTGAAGGCCAGTTCCTGCGGCATCTGCGCATTCTGGTGCGCCGGGTTCACAGCCATGCCCACCTTGATCCGCAGTTCATCCGCGCGCAGCATGGCTCCGGCCAGCCGGCTGACGCCGTCGACGCCGTATCGCAACTGCCTGGCCGATACGCCGGCCTTTAATCTATCCCTGACACCGGTCAGCGTCAGCACACCCTCGGTAACCAGATCGATGCCTTCGATGATCCCCATGGGCGGTACGCCCGGAGCGGCCGAAGCCAGATCCACCTCCACCTCGGCTCCCAGTTCTCTGGCCACGAGGTTGCCGGTGGTACCACCACAGACTATTTTCTCACCCTCGCCGGCCAGCAGTTCGCTCACCACGGCAACATCATGCGCCGGATCGGACGGCGGGCCCACCATGACGAAGGCCCTGCGTTTGGCCCGGACGCGCAAGGCCAGAATGGTGGTATCATCGCCCGGCCGGCCGCCGTAAAGCTTATCGCAAACGGCACAAAAATCGTCGGCCAGTTCCTGAGCATCGGCCGTTTCGGCGGATCGTCTTTCAAGATAGTGCGCCACCCGCTCCCAGCTCCAGCCCAGGTTCCAGATACCGCCGATGCCGGCATTGACCCCGCCGTCGCTGACGGATATCAGCCAGTCGCCTTCCCGGAGTTGAAGATGAGCCTCCCGGATCACCTTGCCCTCCAGGAAACGCTCACTCCTGTCCAACTCGGTCAGAACACCGTCCCGGATAAAGCAGAGAGCCGGATTGTCGTACTCCGCCAGATAAGCGGTCCCGTCCGGCAATATCTTGACGATGCTGAATGTACTGTAAGCCAGCTTTCTGACCTTGCACACCGGCAAGGTAGCGCCGACGGTCTCCACCACCTGCTCCAGTTGCATACCCTGCTGCAGCATGGTAACCGCTATCCTTGAGGTCAGCGTGGACAGGATATTGGCCTTGACGCCGCTTCCCAATCCATCCGACATGACGGCAATCAGACCGCCCTCGCTCCGGACCAGTTCCATACTGTCTCCGCAGAGCTCCTCGCCGTATTTTTTAAGACAGGCGTATCCCGTCTCGAAATAGAGGCTCACTTCTCTTCATCCTTCTTCTGCACCAGTTCTATTATCCGGCTGAGAAGCACCTTGCTCTCCGCCGTAGTCTCACCCAGCAGACCGGCTATCTCATGTGCTACGCGCATCTGCTTATCTATAACTTCCTGCGCCCGGGACAACGTCTCGCGACGCACTTCGTTCAGTTCATCCTTACGGCGCTCTTCCTGCGTTATATCCGTCAGTATGGCCACCAGCGCCTTCTGAGCCGCCAGGGAGTAAACCTCCATCCTGGTCACCAGATCCCGTCCCGGGAAAAGGGCTTTACGCCTCGAGTAGCGGCTCTTATCCAGAGCCGTCTTGAAAGGCTCTTCATCCATAAAATCTTTAATGTCTCGTCCCTTGGCCGTCTCCTCGGTGCAATCGAACATCCTGGTAAAAGCCGGATTGGCACCTATGATTTTCAGTTCCCTGTCCACCACCACTATGCCGTTAGGCGAATACTCCAGAATATATGTAGCCATCGATTCGGCTTTGCGCCGCATATTGGGTATACACATCTCTATCTCAGCCATACCCTGATAAACGGCTATGGCCTTCTCCCGGCAGGAGTTATAGCCGCAGGCGCCGCAATTGAGTTCATCCTCGGGACTCGTCTTGCCTATACTGCCCATAAGAGCGGTAATCTCCGCCTCATCCGGCATGGGAGCGTCGATGCGCCTGCTGGTGAATGTTCTGGAAAGATCAACTTCAGCTTCCAGACTTTCAACCGGCAACCCGCTTGCCGCCGTCTCCAGAATGCTCTGGCGCCTGGCCTCGACGGACCTGGAAACAGGATAAGCAGGCCCACTGATACAGCCGCCCTGACAGGCCATCATCTCCACCAGACTGAATTTATCCGGCGCCGTCATGAAGTAATCCAGAAACTCCATGCAACTCTCCAGGCCGGTAACGGCCACATTTCTGCCGCTCAGCCTGTCTCCGTCAATGCCGGCGCTGCGGTAGACGCCGCCCTCCAGAGGAAACGTCCTGGCAGATAGCGGAAATACTTCCGCCGGCTGAGCATCCAGACTCCCCGGCACCACGCCGTCTACAGCCATCCAATCGGCCAGTTCACGGAAAGTCAGTGCCAGATCCGCACCTGCCTCCAGGCACTGATCCGCCTCATGCTTCTTGGCCACACACGGACCGATGAATATGACCCCTATATCCGCCCCGTGCACCGCCCTCAACATCCTGGCATGCGCCTGCATAGGCGACAGCACCGGAGCATACCAGGGCAGAGCCTCGGGGTAATACTTCTCCAGCAGGTTGGTCACCGCCGGACAGGCGCTGACCAGCAGCGGCCCGCCGGTTTTATCAAGAATATCAATGTACGCCCGGGTCACGAGCTCGGCCCCTACCGCCGTCTCCTCGACACCCGCAAATCCCAGCATCTTCAAGGCAGCGGCCAGTTTGCCGGGATCCGCATCGAACGCCGCCTTGTATGACGGAGCCAGTGAGGCATAGACTTTACGTCCACTCTTTACAAGTTCCCTGGCCCGACCCAGGTCACTGCGTTCCGACTTGGCCTTCTGCGGACAAACGGTGATGCAGCGCCCATCCCCGATACAGCGTGTTTCCTCTATTTGAGCATGTCCTCCGCTGATGCGAATAGCCTTGACGGGACATGATCGGACGCATTTATAGCAATCCTTGCAATTCCGCTCAATTACTTCTATAACACCTTTCATGATGCCGGCCTCTCTTTAAGAGGATCGATCACCTCGCGCTGAAAAACATCGGCGGCTTCCTCCGGTTTGATTCCGGTCAAGGCCCGGCCGTCTATCTCCATATTCACTCCATCGGTGCATCGTCCCATACAGAAACAGCCCTTCAGCTCCACCTGATTCTGAAGAGCCTGTTCTTCAATGATGCGCTTGAAGACCTCTATAATCTGATAAGTGCCTCTCAGATGGCAGGAACTGCCGGCACAGATGCGCACCGTCATCATGACGACGTACCTCCCTCGGCCAAGTCGCCGCCGTCTTCCACCAGAGACAAGCCGGCGTTGGCCGGATTGCTCTTGATCCGATAC
>JAQVUQ010000279.1 GCA_028699365.1 bacterium
TGCTCTACCGTCTGGCGGGCGTAGGCGGGGTATACGTGCCTTCTCTCTACGAAGTAGGCTACGATGATGCCGGCAGGGTGACCGATGTAGTTGCACGCGGCGGGGCGCCGGAGCGCATACGGCGCCGCTGGACGGCGGATCTGGACGCTTATTCCGGTTGCAGCACGGTGATCAGCCCGGAAGCGGAATTCTCCGATACCTGGCTGATAGAGATAAGCCGCGGCTGCGGCCGTCGCTGCCGCTTCTGCATGGCCGGTCACTGCTATCTGCCGCCGCGCCGGCGCAGCAGGGAAGCTATTCTGGCTGCCGCCGAACAGGGTTTGCAGTTGACCGACAGGATAGGTCTGGTGGGGGCGGCGGTTTCCGATTATCCCGGTATAGACGATCTGGCATGGGAGCTGACCGTTATGGGCGCCAGGATATCCGTGGCCTCTCTCAGGGTGGATACTCTGGGACCGGGCCTGCTGAAAGCACTGGCCTCAAGCCGTTCCCGCACTTTGACGGTGGCTCCGGAGGCGGGATCGGAGCGCCTGCGCCGCGTCATCAACAAGCACATAACCGAAGAGCAGGTATTGAATGGAGTCCGAATGGCGGCCGAAGCCGGATTCCGCGGCCTGAAGTTTTACTTCATCATCGGTCTGCCCTGTGAGAAAGAGGAGGACATACGCGCCATAGCCGACCTGGTCCTCACCGCCCGCGAGGCGGCTCCGGGACTGCGGCTGGAGCTGAGCGTGGCTCCATTCGTTCCCAAGCCTTTTACACCTTTCCAATGGTCCTCTATGCTCGAGGTTGCCAGGCTGGAGAAGCGTGCCGCTCTGCTGCGGACTCTGCTGCGTAAATACGGCGGGATGGAGATTGCCGTCGAGAGCCCTCGATGGTCTGCCGTGCAGGGCATTATGGCCAGAGGGGATAGAAGGCTGGCACCTGTAATCAGCTCGGTTGCCGCTGAAGGAGATTCCATCTCCGTCTGGCGCCGGGCCATGAAACAGGCCGGGCTGAACTACGATTTTTATCTCTACCGGTCACGGGAGGAAACGGAAATATTCCCATGGGATCATCTGGATATCGGCCTGGAGAAGACGCATCTTAGGCAATCTTATAACGAAGCAATGAAAGCGGATGCCTGACTGTCATTGACACCGTACAGCCATCGGTTCTATCGCGGAACAGACACCGCCGTAGACGTACCGGGCATCTTCCGGACAACCGCCGATTGATACAATGTCCAGCCTGCCTTCCTGAGCCAGGGCGCCCATGTTGTATATCACAGCGCCGCTGCCCTTGAGCTTGTCGTATCGGAACTCACCCAGAGCCTCATACATGTCTGCAAAGGAGTAGCCGCAGTCGCGACCCAGGTGGAAGTTGCGGGCGTAGTAGCATACCTTCTCAAGGCTGCCTCGCAATCGTTCGGTCACGATGCGTGGATAGAAGGTGCCCGGTTTCCTGAGATTGGCGTCAACCCAGAAGAGTTCTCCGTCCCTGGTCAGGACGGCATCCAGGCCCATATGACCTGTATAGCCTCTTTCAGCCAGAGCGACGGCAATGGCCTGTGCATCCGTCAGGAACTTATCCATAATGCCGCCTTCGGCGCTGCGGCAGGGATAGGAAGCGCCGATATATTCCTGCTCACGGCCATAGAGCATCTGGTCGTGGGTGGAGTTGAAGCGGATCTCCCCGTTGGGCAATACCTGTAATTGAGCGCTGGGCGATGAGATCACTCCATCAACCCAGACCTCCACCCTGGCCGAACTTCGGACGTTTATCTGTTCTATTCTGTGCAGGGCGGCGGCGACCGTTTCCAACCTTTCCTGCTGACCCATTCTATCGAATTCCCCGTGTTC
This sequence comes from bacterium, assembly GCA_028699365.1. GTDB lineage: Bacteria > UBP13 > UBA5359 > UBA5359 > UBA5359 > UBA5359. Next base: position 1,842 of record JAQVUQ010000279.1, read on the forward strand.
TATCACGGTGGAGCCGTATGATGCCGTGCCCTCATCCTCTTTGACGACACAAGCCCGTGCACCTTCTTTGAAGAGGGCATCCAGGCTCCTGACTACCTGATCCGGCTCCTGGAGCCCCGAGTAACCTGCAGGCACGGGTATGCCCAATTGCAGGCAGAGAGAGGCAAAACCGCTCTTGGTCCCGAACCTTTGGGCTATTTCCGGGCGGCCGTAGAGTGGCTTGCCGGTAACAAGAGCAAAGTGGCGTTCCTCTGTCGTGAGATGGTAGGTATCGAGATAGCCGGAGCTGCGGTTGACGGCGGCTATGATTTCCGGACGAGTGAAGATATATTTGTAGCCGCTGTTGCCGTCTCCGGCGGCATGAATATGCGTTACTTCATCGATCGGCCATCCCAGCCCGGTAAGGTAATCCAGATAATCCGCATCTACGGGGTTGCGGGTGATTACGGTATCGCCGGCAGAGGCGTACACCAGTCCTCTCTGATCGAAATTAAAGAGGGAAACATTTTTGTCCACCGCACGCGTCGTGATGTTGTGCAGTATTATTTTGGGTCCGTCCAGGTCGATTTTCGTCTTCATTCTGATGTTAAGAGAATGCAATAACCTTGCCGTTCTATTATCTTTGGGACCGTAAATGAGTCAGGTGTGTAAGATGAGAACACGCAATTGAGAGATAATGCCGACAGGAAAAAACGCCCGGACGTCGAATAAGGAACTAAGTAAGTTGCAAAAATTAAATAGAACTTCTCAAGTGAAATCTGCAGGAGAGACCCCGGCAAGCGGGGCGCCGAAGGGGCAAGGCCCGGAAAGGGCTCAAACTATCAGGCAAAAGGACTGCGGACGGATGAGGACTCTGGAGAGCACCGTTGAGAAATCAGCAGTTGTCCCCCTGTGGGGCGGCTGTAAGGTCACCTAAGGGGAAGCTGTTTGCAGTAATCTCTCGGGTACAAAGGACAGAGTGGGTAAAACCACACTGTCCTTTTATCTTTTTCAGGGCAGAACTAACAAATATATATGGGGAGGATGTATGGAAATGAGTGAAACAAGGTACGCCAAAACGCACGAATGGGCCAGAAAAGAGGGCGATAAAGTGCTTATAGGCATCTCTCAACACGCCCAGGATGAGCTTGGCGATATAGTTTATGTTGAAGTGCCGTCGGTTGGAACACGTTTGAAGACGGGCCAATCTTTCGGAGTGGTTGAATCCGTCAAAGCCGCCAGCGATATTTACGCTCCGGTAAGCGGCGAGGTCACGGCCGTCAATGAGCGGTTGCAGGACGAGCCCGGTCTGATCAACCAGGACGCCGAGGGAGAGGGCTGGATAATCACAGTCAAGGATGTTCCCGAAGGTGACTGGAATGCGCTGATGACTGAGGCCGACTATAAAGCAACACTTTAGGAGGAAAACATGCGTTATCTGCCTGCCACTTCGGAGGACCGGGCCGGGATGCTGTCCAGGATCGGGCTTGACGGAGTAGAGCAACTATATGCCGATATTCCCGAGAAACTGAGGCTGGATCATGGCCCGCAATTGCCTCCGGCGCATTCCGAACTGGAGTTGGACCGCCGTTTTACCGAGCTGGCCGATGCCAACCGGAAGCTGGTCTGTTTTCTGGGAGCCGGAGCGTACGATCATTACATTCCGGCGCACATCGGAGCCATACTGGGGCGTTCTGAGTTCTATACGGCCTACACGCCTTATCAGCCGGAGATCAGCCAGGGTATGCTGCAATCCATTTACGAATACCAGACCTCCATCTGCCGGTTGACCGGTCTGGACGCTTCCAATGCATCCATGTACGACGGCGCCAGTGCCCTGGCCGAGGCCGCCCTTATGGCTTGCGATATTACCGGTCGCGGCCGGGTGGCCGTATCCGCCGGGATGCATCCGGAGTACCGGGAGACCATTGCCACGTATCTTCACGGACAAGGGCTTGAGCTTCAGGTGCTGCCGCTGCAGGATGGTCATATCGATCTGCAGGCGGCGCTGGGAGCCATCGGCGATGATCTGGCCGGATTGATCGTCCAGACGCCCAATTTCTTCGGATTGCTGGAGGAGGAGATACCGGCGCTGCGTGAGAAGCTGTCGGAGCATAAGGCTCTACTGATAGTATCTTCCGATCCCATATCCCTCGGTAACTGCCGCACTCCGTCTGAATGGGGCGCGGATATAGCCGCCGGCGAAGGGCAGCCGCTGGGCCTGTCGCTTAACTTCGGCGGGCCGTATCTGGGCTGGCTGGCTTGTCGCAGCAAATACTTGCGGCGCATGCCGGGACGGATAGTGGGGGCCACCGTGGATCACGACGGACGCCCCTGCTACGTTCTGACCCTGCAGGCGCGCGAGCAGCATATCAGGAGGCAGCGGGCCTCATCCAACATCTGCAGCAATGAAGCTCTGATGGCGCTGGCCGCCACCGTCTACCTGGCCAGCCTGG
>JAQVUQ010000280.1 GCA_028699365.1 bacterium
TGGCATCCGTAATATTCAGGCTTGAGTTGCTGCCGCAGTTAACGTAATCATTTACACCGTCAAACGCCAGTGCTTTACCCAAACGGCCGTTCACCCAGCAGGTGTTGGTATCCATATTGACCAGGGTGCCGTTGTTATTATTACCTGAGCTATCTCCCGCTGTAGTACCCTGCCCCTCATCCAGCAGCCACTGCCCTCTGGTCTGCCCCTCAAAGTAGTGCTGATAAATACTATCGGCGCTTAGAGCCGTAGAGTAGATACGGACCTCATCAAGTTGACCGTTAAAGTAATTGTAGCCCGCACCCAGATTTAGATTGGTCATCTGGGTATTATCTATGGTATAGCCCGCCAGGCAATCAAGTTCCCTCTCCTTGACACCGTTTATATAGATACTCATCGTATTCCCTGACTTGACGCAGGCAACGTGATACCACTGCCCTGCCTGCAGACTTGTCGTACTCGCTACGCCTGACCAATTGTTCCAGGAAGAATCACCGGATCTTGTATTTTCAACTATATGATAGAGAAAGAATATACGGTGATCACTCCCGCCTCTGTGGAAAATTTGGTACAGGTTATTGTTAAGCGGTCTTACCCAATCCGCAAAGCTGTCGAACTTTATCCACGTCTCGATCGTTATGGCATCCGTAATATTCAGGCTTGAGTTGCTGCCGCAGTTAACGTAATCATTTACACCGTCAAACGCCAGTGCTTTACCCAAACGGCCGTTCACCCAGCAGGTGTTGGTATCCATATTGACCAGGGTACCGTTGTTATTGTTATCCGAGCTATCTCCCGCTGTAGTGCCCTGCCCTTCATCCAGCAGCCACTGCCCTCTCGTCTGCCCCTCAAGCCAATGCTGGTGAATACTGTCGGCGCTTAGAGCGGTAGAGTAGATGCGGACCTCATCCAGTTTACCGTTGAAACCGCCGGATCCCATCAGTAAATTATCCAACTGTGAGTTGTCCGCAGTATAGCCTGTCAGGCAACTAAGCTCTCTTTCTTTGGCTCCGTTTATATACAGGCTCATCGTATTTCCGGACTTGACACCGGTTACATAGTACCATTTGTTTTGCTGAACAGTTGTCATACTGGCTATACCAGCCCAATTGTTCCAGGTGGAATCCCCGGCATAAGTATTCTCAGCTATACGATACAGGAAATATATCTTGCCTCCACTGTAGTAAAGCCGGTATAGATTGTTATCCAGAGGCGCTGCTCCATTTGTAAGACTGTCGAATTTAACCCAGGCCGATACCGTTACGGTATCAGTTACAGCATTATCCTCATCTTCTATATCCAGGCTGGTGTCCTTACCGCAATCGACATAATCGTTTATCCCGTCAAATGCCAGAGCCTTGCCTATTTTGCCGTCCACCCAACAGGTGCCGGTATCCATATTGACCAGGCTTCCATGGTTGTCATTGCCGGACAGATCTTTAGCCATCGTATCCGCCCCTTCATCAAAGTGCCATAAACCGCGGATATGCTCTTCGACTCCAAATTGATTGTTCCAAACGTCGAAATTATCCGTATACCCGTCTTTCCGGACATTAGTCACCCACTCTGCAATAGCAAAGTTAGGGTCAGTATGAAGAAGACGATTATGCTCTATCTTCGCCCAACTTGCAGGCACCCCCCGGATAGCGATAGCACGCTGGTGGGTAGCTCGAAAGATATTATGATGGATCCATATCCAGTCACCGGCTACATCATCCGGTTCTCCCACCTCATACCGCCCATGCATATCAAAACTGTGACTGTTGGCATTTTCCAGCACAAGATTATAACGTGCTTCATAACCTGAATCAGCATAGCCTGAGCCGGCAATAGCATGCCTGCACCAGTCAAATAAATTGGCCTCAATGGTAGCATAAGCATGGCTAACCACAACTCCATAGCCGTAACCATCCCGCTGGCAATGGTGAATATAATTATGGTGGATATAGGGCTTGTCAGCCGCGTCTGTTCCATGAATCAGATATATTGCCACATGACTCCAGGCCCATAGTTCGCAATTATCCACTTCCAGGCCGTTATATGAAGTATCTATCGCTCGGGATATTTCAACGGTTCCTCGCTCTGAATATGGCCCTCGCAAGCGCAGCCCGGTAACGCGAACCCCTGTACCACCTGCCAGGAAAAGAGGATACGTATTGTATTGACTCGTATAAATCAGCCCTCCCTGGGAGATGGCGCCGCCAATGTTCTGGCCTCTGCCGCCGGCTAAAGTTACACCTGCCGGAATAATCAGGCTTGATTCTCCGCTCATGTCTACCTGGGCGGCATCATCTACGTAGATAACCTGCCCCGATATAGCACTGGCTAAGGCGTTAAGCAACTCACTTTCACTGGCAACCGTATAGTCAGCCTGATTGGCGGATACCATATTCTGATACCCGGCACCTCCCCCCACAGGGCTTCCCGTCGGGTTGAAATCTATATCTGCTTGAGATGGAACTATAGCAATGCTTGCTAATAATGTATAAACTCCTATTAAGAACAAACCTGTTTTACTAATAGCCATATCTACCACCCTTTCAAATAATTTTCAACCTAAACATTCGCATTATCCCGTCAATGTCTCATGTTCCTGGCTAATTGCTATCTTGCATCACAATATGCTTCTTTCCTGCCGGCAATTCTTTGTTATGAGTGGAGAACGCTCCATCAGCATGAAATATATGCCTCCAAGAACAAGTAATACCCCGCCGATAAAGATCGGATCTATTCTTTCTTTCAGCAAAAGAAATGAGAAAGTCATCGTCAGCAGAGTTGAGGCATATCCCAAGGAGCCCAGCTTACCTGCCTCCAAATGCTTCAGGGCGGAGGCCCAGAGAACATAAGCCAGAGCTGAAGGGAATATTCCCATATACAACGCATACAGCCAGAACGATAGCGAAAAATCCATCCGCACCGGATGCTTAAAAAATAAGGTGAGCAGTAAAAGCATTGCATCTCCTAAAATAATTGCTGCCGTTCCATTCACCAACCCTCCGTATCTGGAAGTGGCTCTTCTGCTCAACACGGTATAAAATGCCCAGCAAATGCCTGAGAAAAGAGCCAGAAGATCTCCCAGATAGCTTGACTGTCCTGAGAAGATATCTCCCTTGCCTTGACTGATAACGGCCAGGAACATCCCCATAAGACCTATGGCCATTCCTGAAACCTTTCTTTGCCCTAAAGCTTCTTTAGCCATAAAATAGGCAAATATGGCAGTAAATACAGGCGATGTGTTGGCAAACAAGCAACTCCTGGCGGCTGTGGTATATTTCAAGGAAGCAAACACAAGCACTCCTTCCGCCATAATTCCAACGGCTCCAAGCCAGAAGAACAGCCAGAAATCCTGCTGCAAAGCTCTCTTTATTTCCGGCAGCTTTCCCTGAACGGCAAGAACTATTAACAGGAAAAGACTTGCCAGAAAAAACCTTAAGAAGGTAAAGAACACGGGATCTACCGTATGGTTGCCAAACAGAACCCGACCGACTATGTAAAAGCTCCCCCATAAGATTATGGAGCCCAATCCATAGAAAAAACCGAGCAGGCTCTTATTCTGCATCATACAGATACGCCCTGAGCAGATTCATATTGGCTATTTCCTGGAAGTTATCGCGGTTACAGGCTATGCTTCTTTCATCTACCTTTTTATAGCACACTGTTCTCTCCCCCATACACTCTAATCGAATCTTGATCAGAAAAGCCTTGTTATAAGTATCATTCGTCTCCTGCTTTATTTTGGTATGCCTTCATAGCTACTTGCCTTGTATCGCCGGCTCATCGTAAGGAGCTATGACAAGGATCTCATGTTCATAGTGCCGCTTCTTCTCTCCGGCAGCATTCCACAAGGATCTAGTAACAACATCTATATAATTTGCATCCCCCTGAGAGAAAGACGACAGATCGAACTTATCGGGTAGTGCCAGCTTGGCATCGTTATCCACTGTAATAGTTACGGGAATGCCGGCCGCTATATCCTCAGCCCTCCAGGCCCCTGTCTTACCCCAGAAATCTCCCGGACGCGACAGTTCCATGCCTTTCCCCAGCATCATGACCCGGTAACCTTTTTTATTTAAGCCCAGCTTCTTTAAATCTACGCTCACTACTCCTTTGGCCGGGAAAGCCTCTGCGTAAAGTGAAACGGCTATCCAATTGCCTTTCTTCAAAGTGGTCACTATCTTCAAGTCACCGGCGGCGGTAACAGCCGGGTCTGCCTGCTCTCTGACCAGGGAAGAGATATACGCTTCCGTCTCTTTGTTGTTCCGGCCCAGTTCTCCG
>JAQVUQ010000281.1 GCA_028699365.1 bacterium
TTACAGTTGGGCCAGTGATGATTACTGGCACTATATCATGTTTAACAGCGGATACATAAAAAACAAACAAATTTTCAAGTGTCCGGATCATGATAAGTTCAGGTTTGATCTTGCCAATCTCTCTTACGGTTACAACAGAAGAGGGCTGGGTGGTGGAACCGGCACTACGGCAGCTACTCAGTTTGTAAGATGCTTAACTGATATTAAGGATGTAGCATCAATGATTGCCGTGGCTGACAGCAGTAGAAAAGCGCTGGGGTTTGCATCTGCAATTGAAGCTGGTACCAGCGGGTACGGTGTCGTCAGGGAGCCGCCGGCTGCTGATTCGGTAATTAACCATGTAACCGGAGCTAACGTTCTGTTCGTAGGCGGTAATGTCAAATGGCTTTCAAAGGATAGTCCGATATTACGAGGGACAGAGGACAGGATGAAATATTGGGGTTATTAACCGAGGAACTGCTTTGACCTTAGAATATCAAAACTGTGGGGAATCAGGGGAACTATATGATTGTTGATGATTTGCTGTCGAGTGTATCTTTAGCGTGCGATTGGCTGGTGGATGTGGCCCAGGTAAGAGAAGAAAGTCTCGGTGTGGAAATGGATTCCAAAGGCTATCGCTATGATTCGTGGAAGGGCGCGATCCGTGGTGAATACCACGCCGGCAAAAGGGAATGGGACTTCTTTTGTCCTGTTTGGCATACAGGACAGGCAATCAAAGCTCTTTTACAGGCGGCGAAGGCGTTGAATGAAGAGAGATACAGGAGTGCCGCTTTACTGGCCGGGGAATTCATTCTCGACAAACAGATATGGCGGGATAACCATCCTGATCACGGTTTGATTCTGGCCTTTGAGGATTTTCCCGACAAAGTTAACGTTTCGGCTGTTTTAGAGTGTCTGGATGGCCTCATTGCGCTTGCGGAGGGGATGGGCTCCAGCCGCCTCTGGAAACGCATAGAGACAGCAGTCGATTTTTTGATTGAGCGTACATACATGCCAGCCGAGGGGCTATTCCGTGATGTTTACGATCCTGCCTTACATGCCCTGCTGCTACCCAACCCCTACCGGTCAAAGGCTTCCGTAGGTGGAAGACCGCTGATTGACGACGCTGTGTTTATGAGTCTCTACAAGCATACCGGCAAGACCGCTTACAGTGATATTCACTTAAGCCTCTCGGAAACACTCCTTCGCGATCAGAACCCACCGGGCAACTGGTTGGACTATGGCCCGAATCATGCGGATACATGTCGTTTTCATCCGAGGTCAACTTACTGGTGGGCGCTTCCTTTGCTTGAGACATACAGGGAAACCGGAAGGCCGGAATTCCTGGAAACCGTAATGTCTGCGGGGGAATTCTGCAGACAGGCGATGCGCCACGACGGCGGCTGGATCAGAGGGCTGTATGTTGATCCCGCTACCGGCTCTTTCAATACCGACAGCTTCGGGCACGCCACTTCCGGGACAGCTTGTGCAGCCATACTTTTTATGGAACTTTTCAAGTCTACGGGAGATGAGGCCTGGATGGAAGATGCCGGTAAAGCCGTCATGTTTTGCCGTCGTATGCAGTTTACCTCTCCTGAGGATACAAATCTCCGAGGCGCAATACTGGAAAAAGTTCTTCCGCCGGACGGCAGTGACCGGTCTCCGTATCACATACGTGATTTGGGGACCATATTCTATGTCATCGCGGCCTTGGAGTACTATGCCCTGGTGTCCTGAGACATCTGTCAGCGATGGTGGGGAGGATATAATCAAGATGAAAGTTGTAGAATGCAGAGGCAGTCGCAGAAAGATCGGGGAGGCCATAGGTGAAGCTCTGAGAGATGAAATTAGTCTACATCTGCAGCAATTTGTATATCCGCAGGTTATACCGGACCGCATGAGACTGCTTGGCGATTTTACAGATTCGTTGAAAAGGCATCTGCCTCATCTGATTGAGCAATTGGACGGTATAGCCAGGGGCGCAGGAGTGGTGCCGTCTGATATCTATACGCTTAATCTGCCTGGCAGGCAGGTCCTTATCGATCGTTTCAGCGATGAGGAGTGCAGCAATGTGGTCTTCGGAAGCGGCTCGGAGGGACCCTTGTGGGGGAAAAATAACGAAGGCGGGTTTCCGCCCGGCAGCAATAGACGGCCTGTTGCGGTTTTGAAGACATATCCCGACCATGGTATCCCATCAATATGCTTTACTTTCTGCGGCTGGCTATCGGGTGGCGATATGATCAATGCCGAAGGCGTCGCTGTGGGGCATTCTTCGACCGGCAGTCTCTTCTCGCAGTCCCGACATCACGTACCGGCGCTGCTGTGGCTTTACGACTGCATGCTCAGGTCCCGAAGCGTCGGTGACTATGTCCGCCTGGCAACATCGCTGCCGACATGCGGCAAAGGGTTCACTCAAGTTGCCGTCGACAAGAAGGGGGATATGCTTTCTCTGGAGATTGCGTGTCCCGTGATGCAAATCAGGTTGCCCGGTAAGCGCGACCCGGCCATGAACTGTGTCAACAGATATCAGTTACCTCTTCTTGAACATGCCGGCAACAGATCCCCTGAACAGCTTAAAAATGCAATGGGGCGACAGCGCTATCTGGAAAACGCAACAAGTGCCGGGAATTTAAGCCTTGACAAGATGAAGAGCATACTTGAACATCATGGGAATCATTCCATTTGCCGTCATGGCGGCAAGGATATGTCTTACACTGAGTATTCCATGATCGGTATTCCTTGGGCAGGCAAGGCTCTTTTCCTGCAAGGGTATCCTTGTGAAGAGGAATACCGTGAAGTGATGATTTGATCGCAGATGCCTGCCGCATCTGTTGGATGGCAAGATGTACATAATCGAGTGTATAGTGGAAAGGGAGGTTGCATATTGAAAGCTTTTGTCACAGTTATGGTAATGCTTATGATCTCTCTGGGGCCTGTTCAGAAAGAGAGTTATGCCATGGATACGGCGCGTGAATTTACAGTCGACGAGCATACACTCTTTCTGGCACATTATAACGATGGGCTGGATGCCGATTACGCCAGGGGCATGCCTTTGTCTACCGGTAACATGGCTTTGACCGCAGGTCTGTTCGGGAGGGGCATTGATGCCCGAAGAGGGCTTGTGGATCAGAATAACGTGTTCTGCTCGCCCTTCTTTCGCATGATCCGCTATGACCATCAGAAGAATTTCGATATAAACGAAGGTACTCTTGAGATGTGGGTAAAACCCTCCTTCAGTCAGGTGGGTAAACTGACTGAACCCGTTCCGGAATGGAAAGGGAATGATTATTATCTCTTCCACATAGCTATAAGCCCCGGCAATAAGGATATAGGCTTGTATATAAGAGAGTGGATGACGGATAAAGGCTTGCAGAGGAAGTTAAGCTTCCGGGAGATGTGGACAAGGGAAACAAAGGATACGTTTATAACGGAAGCTGTTGTTTCTCTGAACGCAGGTGAATGGTACCACATTGCGGTTGCCTGGTCTTGTCAGGGAAGAGCGATATATTTGAATGGTAAGAAGACGGCTGTACGTCTATGCGAAGGAGGCTTACCATCCTTCGGGCCCAGCGCCAGGCCTATGGCAATAGGCTCAAAAGCGACATACAGTGCCAGGCCTGCCGAGGCTGTTATCGATGAAGTGAGAATATCGAATATTATCCGGTATTAGGTGAAACGGAGGAGATATACAATGAAGTTTGCAGCTATGTTAAGACTGGTGTTAAGCCTCTGGCTTTTTATATTGCCGGCTTGTTATGGTATTCATATCACCAATGCGGCCGAGCTGTCGGCAAAAGGCACAAACCTGAGCTTTGATCCGGCAAACGGTCGGATTGACATACTCAGGAATAGTAAGGCGCTGAGGGGAACGATCGAGATTGAAAAGGGCGGAATAGATTTAGTCGACGGCAGAACCGGCAGCAAGATCAGTCAAGGCCCGATACAAAATTTCAAAGCAACGGCAAATCAGATAAACTTTGACCGGCTGATCGCTAGTCACGGTATAAAAGTCGGTAACCTCTTGAAAGGCTCTCCTTCGTATCTGTCATGGAAGGTGGAGGTCAATAATACAGGCAAAGAGCAGCAATGGCTGCAGATAAGGCTTGTCCTGCCGCTCCATTCTTCAAACGGGGCTGTTTTCTGGAACGGACAGTATGAGAGAAAATATATTATCGGCAAGTATGATACCCCTGACATCTTCGGATTGCCGTTGAGCGCCGTTTATTCCACGCAAAGAGGGATAGCATTAGGTATAGAGCCGCATATGTCTCTGTCGTATCTGGAGAACGGCAT
>JAQVUQ010000282.1 GCA_028699365.1 bacterium
TGGAAGAAGGACCTTATCCCTACCACATGAAGAGACGCATACGCAGCTCCGGCGGCCATATCTCCAACGAAGAGGCGGCCCAGGCTCTGGTGGAATGTTGCAAAGGCCGCAGGCGTCAAGTCTGGCTGGCTCACCTGAGCTGCGTCAACAATATGCCGGCTCTGGCTATGGCGACGGTCAAGAGCAGCCTGGAAGCTAATGGAATGGATAATATCGAACTGGCGGTAGCCGGCCGCGATCTCCCCAGCCTGAGGTGGAGCCCCGATAATTGATTTTTCAATGGGCGATTGACAAGCGGTTGGGGGGTATGCTAATATGCTTCTGTTGAGCTTATCAATAAATTTTTTGTTGTTCAAACCTCTCCGATGATAGGATAGGTTTAAGTCATCCAAAGGCGGACTTTTGTAAACGGCTCATTAGGCTACAAAAGGGGATGTGTAAATATGTGGAACAATGGAGATAGACATATCCTGCGCAATCTTGCCCGGCAAGTTGCGGAAATTGCCGCCATGCCGGTGATGACTGAACGCCGGGAGCTTTGGCGGCGACATACTGCAAGGGAGCCGATCAGGCCAGTCATCTATGTAGATCCGCAAGGTGCATGGTGTGAGCTTGTTCCGCAAACCTGCCTGTTTTGCCGGGATGTGACGGCCCGGGCAGTCGAAGAGAATCTGAGGCGACGCATCTATGGCTTTGAACATCTAGCCAGCGACAACGTGGTTGAACCGGAATGGATCGTGCGAAAGGTCATACATAATTCCGGATGGGGGCTGGCACCTGTGCGTTCGCACAGTGACGATCCCCGGGGGGCATTCGGCTTCAAACCGCTTATCATCTCGCCAGCCGACCTTAAGAAGCTGAAGGTTCCGACAATCACTCATGATGAGGCAGCCACCCAAGAAAGGCTGGAACAATTCCAGGACTTGTTCGGCGACATTCTGGAGATTCGCCTGAAAGGGGTCTTCGATCTCTCCTACCATTTGATGAATCAGTATTCCGCCTTGCGCGGCCTGCAGGAAGTTATGATTGACATGATTGATAACCCTCAGATGGTGCATGACGCGATGGCCTTTTTCGAGGAAGGCCATCGGCATGTCCTGAAGCAGTATATTGAGCAGAACCTGTTGAGTCTTAATAACGACAACACTCCTATCTACACGAGCGGTTACGGTTATACCGACGAACTGCCCAAGTCCGGATACCGTCCAGGCCATGCAAGGCCGGATGATCTCTGGTGTTGGGCGGAGGCACAGGAAATGGCAACAAGCTCACCGGAAATGCATGCAGAGTTCGCCTTTCCCTATGAAAAGCGCCTGTTGGAACCGTTTGGGCTGAACGGCTACGGCTGCTGCGACGACGTGACCAGAAAGCTGGATTTCGTACTTACCATCCCCAACCTGCGGCGTGTATCGGTCTCTCCCTGGGCGGATGTTGAGCAATGTGCACAGCGGCTCAAAGGTGACGTCATCTTCATGTGGAAACCGAATCCCGCCCATCTGGTGGGCGATTTCAATACGACGATGATCCGGCAGTATCTGCGACACACAGTGGAAGTCGCCCATGCCAACAGTTGTATTCTGGAAATCGTCCTGCTTGATACCCACACGTGCCAGAACCATCCGGAGCGCTTTGAAGAGTGGACCCGAATTGCTCGTCAAGTGGTCACGGAGCAAACAGATGGCAGGTTGAAATAAAAGGGCGAGCGGGAGTCATGCAAAGACGGGCTTTGCAAACGGCTCTTATCGCAGTGACAGGTTTAGAATTAACAGTAAATTATCGATAAGCCGAGATGGAAGGAGAAACATTAGGCATGAAGAAGATCAGAGTAGGTATCATAGGACAGGGGCGGAGCGGCCGGGATATTCACGATCATTCCTTTAGAGATATAGTACCCGATAAGTATCAGGTGGTGGCAGTGGCTGATCCTATAGAAGAGCGCTGCCGCAGAGCCACAGCGGAATTTGGCTACGCAACCTATACCGATTACAGGGAGATGCTGAAGCGCGATGACCTGGACTTGATCGTCAACGCTTCTCCCAGCCATCTGCACGTGCCTGTAACTATGGAAGTGCTGGATGCAGGTTTCAACGTATTGACAGAGAAGCCGCTGGCGCGCAAGGCTGCAGACGTGGATATGCTCATCCAAAAGGCTGAGGCTACAGGCAAACTCTTTGCCGTCTTTCAGCAGTCACGTTTTGCACCGTATTACCTGCAGGTAAATAAGGTTATCGATTCCGGCTTGATTGGGCGCATCGTCATGATTAAAATGGCCTTTAACGGCTTTGCCCGCAGATGGGATTGGCAGACGCTGCAGGAGATGGACGGCGGCAATCTGCTTAATACCGGGCCTCACCCACTGGATCAAGCGCTACACTTTATCGGTCGTGATGCCATGCCGCAGGTGCTCTGCCTGATGGACAGGACGGATAACACCTTCGGCAACGCCGAGGACCATGTTAAGCTGATCATGCACCGGCAGGGTAAACCTATCGTGGATCTGGAGATATCCTCCTGTTGTGCATATCCGCTTTATACCTATCAGGTATACGGCACTCATGGCGGTCTTACCGGCAACATGACGCATATCGACTGGAAATACTTCAATCCGGAAGAGGCACCGCAGCAGGCCTTGTCTGGAGAGCCGTTGCCCGGACCCAGCTATTGCAGTGAACAGTTAACGTGGCATGAAGAAAACTGGGATTTGCCGGCAGATGAAGCTGATCTTTTCAATACAATGGGTAAGAGATTCTATGATAATCTTTACGACGCGCTGATAAACGGTGCTCCGCTGGAGGTCGCCCCTTGTCAGGTGCGACAGCAGGTGGCTGTTATAGAAGAGTGTCATCGTCAAAATCGGCTTGCTTAATAAGGTCAAACTAAGCTTGTATATATTGACAAGCGCTTGTACGATATGATAATATATCAATGTTGCTTTAGGTTGTAAACTTTGGTGTTGATGCGAACCTCTCCGACAATGTGATAGGTTAAGCAGCGGCATAGAATATCTGATATCTGGTGAGGTTGATCAAGAACAGATGAATACGTTTCTCACAAAAACCAAGCAGGTGGAAGCTTACATAAAAGAAGGCATCCTCAATGGAAAGTGGTCCGATAAGGGCAAGCTTCCCGGAGAAGCCACTATGCTGGCCGAGCTGGGAATAAGCCGTTCCACTTACCGTGAGGCGCTGGCAGGATTAAGCTCTGAAGGGCTGATAAGCCGGAAATCGGGCTCCGGTATCTATATAAATGGCGCTGTGAGAAGGACCGGCATCGCGATTCTGGCTCGAGATACGATGATTTCCACCCCCTTTGGCTATTGGTATAGAGAACTTGCAGATAGATGGAAGGTATATACGGAAAGCGAAGGTTATCAGACGACATTGGCGTTTGGATACGGCTGTTCGGATAAGGCAATCCAGGATTCCATTGTTCTATTCAACAGCGATGCCATAAAGAATACCGCCGGGATTCTTTCGTTTCTATATCCCGAGCCTTTTGTGGATATTTTGAAGAGATATCGTATTCCTGCGGTTTACATCGGTGCTGCTTCGGAACCTCTGGTAAGCGAGGCGGCAGTGACGATAAACGGAGACATGCTTATAGACCGTGTTATTGAAACTATGAGTGCAGCCGGTTACGATGACTTCTCTTATATGTATCTTCTGGATGAAGAGGATTTGCCGCACACCGGACAGGTCAGATACGCATATCTCAAAGGAGAACAGCACAGGCATAAAATAGCAGGAACGGATACTGACCGGCTTGTCCCTGTGACGTATAGCCCTGACTATTCGTATGCCTATGATGTCTTTAAGGAGTGGTGGCAGGGTCCTAATCGTTCCAGGGCTATGTTTTTTGCGGATGATGCTCTCTTTGATGTCGCCAGTCGGGCCATAGTTGAGCTGGGGATCAGAGTGCCGCAGGATCTGGCTGTTCTTACTTATGCTAATGTCGGGCGCCAGTTCCATTTTCCGGTGGAAGTGGCTTCCATAGGCTTGAATCCGGAGGAAGTTGCCGGTAAGGCTTGGGCTATGCTGAGCAAATTGATAAAGGGAGAGGAGTTGTCGTGTATTGAAGAAATGATAGAGCCTATAGTAAATATTGGAGCTTCATTGTAATGTTTGTTCAATATAAGAAGTTAGCGTATGCTGAATACCGATCAGGCATACCAAGATTATGAGGAGGTCGTCATGATGGAAAAGAGAGGGTTTACCCTGATAGAACTATTAGTAGTTATAGCAATAATTGCTATGTTAATAGCAATACTTT
>JAQVUQ010000283.1 GCA_028699365.1 bacterium
AAGGAACTTCCGTCAATTCAGCAAGACGAGTTATAATACCTACCGCCTGAGCCTTATCCCTGT
Organism: bacterium; assembly: GCA_028699365.1. Lineage (GTDB taxonomy): Bacteria > UBP13 > UBA5359 > UBA5359 > UBA5359 > UBA5359. The sequence continues at coordinate 64 of JAQVUQ010000283.1, forward strand.
TAAAGGCCGGGCTCATGAGGTAGGTGGTATAACCGGGCAGTACCATGGCATGCAATCGTCCCAGCTCAGACATTATACGCAACATCTCACCGTTCATGGAGAGTTTCAGGGCGGAGAGTGACTGGCGTTTCTTCAATTCCAGTTCACGATCCAGGTCTTCATAGTCTGCCGTCGTATCGCCGTAATTGCCCTCTACCACGATATGGAACGATCTCAGGGCGGCTTTATCCCCGGTAATACGGGCAATCCCGGTATAGAGCATAGGGTTGTCCTGCAAGCAGTTACTCACGAACAGACCCGTTCTGGCGTTGTCCCAGGCTTCGTCATAACGCCCGGCCTCGGCCAGAAAGTAGGTCCGCATGATCATGAATCTGCTGATCTCTCTGACCTTGCCGTAATACGAGTTGGGGGAAAGGATATCTCTGGTATATTCACGTCCAAAGCGACAGTTTACCAGCGCCGCCGCCCTGGATATCAGTTTATACAACCTGTCGTGCTGCGGATCACCCGTCATGGCCTTTATACCGGAAGCCCGTTGCTGCAAAGTCAGTCCGCCGGGGAAAGTCCGGCTGTTCGAGTAATAAGCGTGTTCGCTTCCTTTACCAAGCTCACTATTGAGCTTGAATGCCTCCTTATAATAATCGGCGGCATTGGCCTCGCCCGGGTTCAGGGGCTTGACCACGGCGCCGGGAGAAGACACCAGCCCGGACTCTTCCGCCTCGATCAATGCCGCGCTCAGGCTGCGGCCGGATTGATGCGCAAGCGCAGCGTGTATCCCGTGTGATACCAGCATTACAACCAGAATCGAAACAGCCAGCACTTCCCCCGGAGAGCGCCGGCTGCCGGACTGACGGCAGTGCCGTATGATCAGAATCAGGCACAAGGGCAGCACGGCAGTTATAACGGACAGGGAGAGCATGAACGCATAGCTGCAGGAGTAGAATTGGACTATCAGGGGAAGCATGGCCAGCAATTGCACGCCTGCTGTCAACGGAGTGCATACCAGCGCCGGTAATCCTCTTTCGGTGACCATAGAGGCAAGGACGGCGGATGAAAAAACAAAGGCCGGCAGCAGGAAGTAGAGCATGAAGTATACCGGCATCGCATGCATCCAGCTCTCAAGCATCATTGCAACTCCTTCTCCCGTATCTGTGCCAGCAGAGCGTTTACAGGTTCCATAAGGCGATGTCGTGCCTGCAGCGACACTCCGTTCTGCACATATTGTACGGCCGAAACCACTTTGTCTTTCATCTCGGGATTGAAGCCCAGCGCCCCTTCGATATTGGGCTCGAATATAAAGAGCCGTCCGGGGCTGCGGGAAGCGGCGATAAGACGAGCGTTGGGGCCGCCCTGCTGTCTGAGACGACGCAGAAGATCCGTCCGCTTACGGCCCTTCCTGGGATGCATATCGGAATCGAACACGGCTACATAGGGGATATCGAAAAACTCCAGAACCTCCACCAGCAGCGGCATATTGCCCTTGCCGCCGGCGTCTATAATCGATATCTCCGCCTCGTCGATATCGATTCCCTGCGAATACAGGAAAGGAGGATAGAGAAAACGTTCCGTATCCCCTTCAACCAGCACCACGCCGCGGGAGAAGAAGAGTTCGTTGCGCCGGGCATCGAACTCGCGCAGCAACATGAAACGCTCATCGGAGTTCCAGGTACTCCTGAAGTTATGCCGCACCGTAGTGCCGGCGCCTATCTTGCGTTGAACCAGGTATACGTCCTCCGGGTATTGGATATCGACGAAATTGCTGGAGTGAGTAGCGTAAATAATCTGGTTGCCGGCCATGGACAGATCGCGAAGAATGCGGTAGAAGAAGCGTTCCCTGTGAGGATGGAGGAATATCTCCGGCTCTTCGATGGCGATAACGGCGCCGGCATTGTCCGCATCCTTGACGGCCTTGAGAGCTTCCACCAGCAGACTGCTCTGCCGGCCGGGGCCGGGAACTAAGGTCCTCCCGTCCTGCCGGTCGGAATCAGCGACAAAAGCTTCCGATTCCAGCAGGGAACGGGCCTCGCCGTCGATACCGCCCAGGCGCTCCAGCAATTTCCGCAATCCCTTCCACTGCCCCTCGAATCCACCATGGTTGAAACTGCGCCGTGCATCCACCAGCAGGAACGGTACCCGTGATCGGGCTTCCATAAAGAGTTCATGGTCGCATGGGCTAACCGGCACGGGTTTTCCATCCTCATCGAGGCAACTGAGCCGGGGAGCGGGCACCTCTCCGGAAGCCGAAACCGGGGGGGAGAGATAGCGCAGGCCCATAACCGGGGAGCCGTCCTGTCCGTGACAGAGAGGAGCGGCAAAGAGCAGATCCACTCTCACCGGACGTCTGGTATCGCCGTCGCTGTAATCCTGCGGCGTCAACGGCAGCGGGCCGCCATTGCCTAATATAAGGTTGACGGCTCTGAGTATATTGGTCTTACCGGCATTATTGGGTCCTACCAGGGCGCAAAGGGACGCCGGCTCAAGCTCCAGATAGCGTACGGAGCGATAATGCTCAATTATTACCCGCGTAATTATCGTCGACATACCACCCTGCCCATTCTTTAATATAGTATTCTTTACGGGCAGAGTGTTTTCCTTTAGATCGCAACCGTTGAAACCCGGGCCGTAATCCCCATAAGTGATGCCAGTCGCTCCGCATCTGCCAGAAAAGCCTGGATTCGAGCCTCGTCATACGGCTTTCCAGCCCAATCGACAGGACTTGTTACGCATACTGGAGCCCGGGTCAGTAATACCAGCGTCGTTATATCGCCCCATTTTAGAATGCCGGGGATATGAACGGCCATGGACTGGGCTATATTCTCGCCTTCCCTGAGATACGATCCCAGTATTTCTCTGACCTCAACGGATGCAAAGCAGTCATCCAGAGCGGCCGCTCCCAGAGCGGCTATGCCTGTCTCTTCAAAGGCCAGCAGATTTACCTTCTCTATGCCGCATTCATCTTTAAGATACTCCGTTACCGCTTCGATATCCCTGATCCAATCGCCTGCCATGGTCCGGCCCAGCCACAGTGCCGCTCTGGCCGCCTCATGAAAACGGCATCCATGCCGCGGCTCGCAATCCCAATGCGTTTCTCCGGTTCCTCTGAGATCTACCAGAACGACCATGCGATTATCATCTATCATATCCGGTAACGACAGCTTACCCAGGGCTACCTGCTTACCCTCCGGATGGACTACCAGCATTGCTTCATTGCACTTTGCCCCCGGACGAGAGATAATTGTTAACGGCAGCGGTATTCCCGGCTCTGATTCCAGAGACAGTTTGCAAATCTCCAAATCGTTTTCAACCGTTATTCGCTCTTCACTGACCATACCGTCACTGTAAACATCGGGAATATGCAACAGCTCTTCCAGTTCATTGCGCTTATCTTCAGGCGTTGAAGCGCTGCCGGCATCCGCATGCTCCCGGACAAGACGGCGTGTCACGGAATTTACATACTCGGCAATGGAAGGAACGGATTCCGGCCTGTCGTTTCCGGGGAAACAGAGACATTCGCTCTCCGGCAACTCCGTAAAGAGGGGCGTATCACAGGGGCGTCCCTCGCCTTCATCCTTCAGCCAGCGCCTGAACCATCCCAGCATATGCCTTCTCATCTCCGGCCAGTAGCCGTGCGTCAGGTCAATAGCCTGATAAGAGATATAATCGACAACGTCATAATGCCTGTATATCTCTCTGGCACCGTTGAAAGAGCGGATCATCTCGGCAACATAAAATGTCGGATTGATATCCTGCAATGCGTTGAGTATCAGCAGCGGCCTGGGGGCCGTCAGTCCCAGCACTGACCACTCCTCCAAAAAGGTCAGCCCGCCCGGCAACAACTCGCAGATGCAATTGACCCTGGTGACATAGGATTCGAACGAGCCTACGGAGACTACGGGAACAGCCGCTTTTACCCTGTCGTCCAGCGCTGCCAGCCACATCGTCTGATTGCCGCCGCCGGAAGCGCCGGTGGCCCCTATCCTGTCCGGGTCTACGCAATCCAGGGATTGCAGCAGGTCTATACCCCGCATATTATCGTATACCTGCATGCCCAGCAGGGTCCGGCCTATGTTCATCAGCGAGGCTCCAAGCCCGGCGCCGTGATATTCAAAGCAACCCGGCGCCGTGCCTCGCTCCCCGGAGCCGAAGGCATCGACGACCAGCGCAACGAATCCGTCCCGGGCCAGCATATGGCCGCGAG
>JAQVUQ010000284.1 GCA_028699365.1 bacterium
CGAGCGCTTGCGAGGGTTACGCCTGGCTGTCGTCAGACAGCGCCTTCTTGAGGAGCGGCTTGATCAGGTCCGAACTTACAAGCGCTTCTTTGATGAAGTTTTCAGCCTGGTACAACACATCCTGGATGCCAGAAGCCATGAACGTATCTATATGGAAGGCGTATCCAATATAGTTTCCCAGCCGGAGTTTCAGGATATACAGGCTCTGAGGAGCATAATTGCCGCTCTGGAGGGCGATATAACTCTCTCCGACCTGTTATGCTCGGATGCCGGCGGCACTATTAAAGTCACCATCGGGCATGAGAACAGACATGACGTTCTAAGCTCATGCAGCATAGTGACGGCCAGGTATTTCATTGACGATGATCTGGCCGGCAGTATAAGTATCGTCGGACCGACCAGAATGGATTACGTCGATATCATAGAGAAAGTCCGCTTTGTGGCCGATAACCTCAGTCATATGATCAGGCGTATCGGCACCATGGACTGATGCACTGTCGTCAGATGCGGTAATAAGCGATTAAAAGGAGTAATGTAAATATGACGGAATGTACGGAGCGGAAGGACGGTTGCACGCCGGAGGCCGAATGCTGTGCTCATAAAGCGAAACCTGCCCGGACACCCAGGTTGAAGGCTGAGTTGGAGAAGGCCGGAGCGGAGATAGAGCGATTGAAATCGGAGCTGGAGGAGCATACGCGTCTATATCAGCGTTTGCAGGCGGATTTCGATAACTTCAGGAAGCGTACCACGGCCAGGCAGGAGGAGTTGTCCCGGCTGGTGAAGGAAGAGGTTGTTCTGCAGATACTGCCGGTTGTGGACAACCTTGAGAGAGCTCTGAGTGCCTCCGAGACCGCCGGTGATTCCGCTTCTTTAGCCGAAGGCGTTGCTATGACACACCGGCAATTCTGTGCTATACTCTCCAATGCCGGAGTGGAGGCTCTGGAGGTTTGCGGGCAGCAGTTCGATCCGGCGTTTTGCGAGGCAATCATGTTTGAGGAGAATTCCTCTGCAGATGAGGGAACGGTAGTCGCAGAGCTGCAGAAGGGTTACAGGATAGGAGAAAGAATCGTCAGGCCGGCGATGGTAAAAGTCGCCAGGGCATGACGGTGAATAATAGTAAATTTTGTTGAAAAAGCAGGAGGTTTCGATATGAGCAAGATAATCGGTATAGACTTGGGGACGACAAATTCGTGCGTAGCCGTCATGGAGGGCGGTGAACCCGCCGTAATACCAAATAGTGAGGGCGGTCGAACTACGCCTTCAGTGGTGGGTTTTTCCAAGACGGGTGAGCGCTTGATCGGACAGATAGCCAAGAGACAGGCTATAACCAATCCGGATCGGACGATCAGTTCCATCAAGCGGCACATGGGAAGTGATTACAAGGTCGAGATCGACGGCAAGAAGTATACGCCGCAGGAGATATCAGCCGTAGTTCTGCAGAAATTGAAGGCGGATGCCGAGAGCTATCTGGGCGAAAAGGTTGAAAAAGCGGTCATTACCGTGCCCGCCTACTTCAACGACAGTCAGCGCCAGGCGACCAAGGACGCGGGGACCATAGCAGGACTTGAAGTCCTGCGCATCATCAATGAGCCGACGGCTGCTTCACTTGCCTATGGGCTGGATAAGGGCAAAGATCATATCGTTGCCATATACGACCTGGGTGGCGGAACGTTCGATATATCCGTTATGGAGTTGGGCGAGGGCGTGTTCGAGGTTAAATCGACCAACGGCGATACTCGCCTGGGCGGCGATGACTTCGATCAGTATCTGATCGATTACCTGGTCGGCGAATTCAAAAAAGAGAACGGTATCGACCTCAGTCAGGACAAGATGGCTGTGCAGCGCCTCAAAGAGGCGGCTGAAAAGGCAAAGATAGAACTCTCCAGCGTGGTGAGTTCCAATATCAATCTGCCCTTCATCACGGCCGACGCCGGCGGTCCCAAGCATCTTGATATGACGATCACCAGGGCCAAGTTCGAGGAGCTTACCAGGGCTCTGGTCGAGAGATCTCTGAAGCCCTGCCAGCAGGCATTGGCGGATGCGGGGATGAAGGCCTCGGACATAGAAGAGGTTATTCTCGTCGGAGGACAGACAAGGATGCCGCTCGTTCAGGAACTGGTGAAGAACTTCTTCGGCAGAGAGCCACACAAAGGCATCAATCCCGACGAGTGTGTTGCCGTAGGCGCAGCCATCCAGGCCGGGGTACTGGGCGGCGAAGTGAAGGATATCGTTCTGCTGGACGTAACGCCGCTCTCCCTGGGTATCGAAACCCTGGGAGGTGTCTTCACCAAGCTGATCGAGCGCAATACGACCATACCCACATCCAAAAAGCAGACATTCTCCACGGCGGCTGACGGCCAGACTACCGTGGACATACATGTGTTGCAGGGAGAGCGGGAGATGGCGGCTTATAACAAGACCCTGGGGCGCTTCCAACTGACCGGAATACCGCCTGCTCCCCGCGGCATTCCTCAAATCGAAGTCAACTTCGATATAGATGCCAACGGCATAGTCAATGTTTCCGCCAAGGATATGGCCAGCGGAAATGAACAGAAAATAACCATAACTTCGTCCGGCGGCTTGAGCGACGACGAGATAAAACGCATGGTGGATGAGGCGGGCACGCATGCCGCCGAGGATAAAGAGAAGCGTGAAGAGGTGGAATTGCGCAACAACGCCGATGCTGCCGTCTACAGCGCCGAGAAGACGATCAAGGATGCCGCAGACAAGGTTGACAAGGACGAGATACAGAAAGTGGAGACGGCAGCGGCAAAGTTGAAGACCTCGCTGCAGGGAAGCGACAACGAAGTCATCAAAGCCGATACGGAGGCGCTGACTCAGGCCATGTACGGGTTGACGGCCAAGCTTTACGAGCAATCAGCCCAGCAGCAGGAAGGTGCGGCCGCCGGTGCCGATGCGGACAAAGCCGGCGCTGCGGACGGACCGACAGTCGATGCTGATTTCAAGGACGTTGACTGATGTCCGGAAAAAGGGATTACTACGAGGTTCTGGGGGTTGACCGGGCTGCGTCGGAAGCTGAACTCAAGAAGGCTTACCGTCGCCTGGCCCGGAAATACCACCCGGACGTCAACCAGGATAACCAAGAAGCCGAGGCTAAGTTCAAGGAGATAAACGAAGCCTATGAAGTTCTGAGCGATGCTCAGCGCAAGGCAACCTATGATCAGTTCGGTCACGCCGCCTTTGAAAACGGGGGGCAGGGTGCCGGCGGAGGTTTCAACGGCGGCTTCGAGGGCTTCGGGGATATTTTCGATATGTTCTTCGGGGGTCGCTCCTCCGGCCGGCGTGAACACGGTCCCGCGCGTGGTGCCGATCTACGCTACGATCTTCTGCTGGAGTTCGAAGAGGCGGTTTTCGGCAAGGATATGGAGATCGATGTCGCGCGTCTGGACAAATGCGACGCTTGCGGCGGCAGCGGCAGTGCCGTAGGATCGTCGCCGGAGACGTGTCTTGCCTGTGCCGGAACGGGAGAGGTGCGCCAGGCGCAGCAAACGATGTTCGGACAGTTTGTAAATGTGACGCCCTGTCAACGTTGCGGCGGCAGCGGCAAAATCATTACCAACCCCTGTTCTTCATGCGGTGGTGCCGGCAGGAAGAACAAGCGCAAGAAGATAGCGGTCAAGATACCTGCGGGCGTGGATAACGGTACAAGGGTGCGTGTAGGCGGAGAAGGGGAGGCCGGCGAGCACGGCGGTCCTTCCGGAGATCTTTATATCTTCATCAGGGTCAAGCCCCATGCCTTTTTCGAGCGACGTGATCAGGATATCTTTTGTGAAGTTCCTCTTACTTTCGCTCAGGCGGGGCTGGGCGCCAGGATAACGGTGCAGACGCTGGATGGAAATGCGGAGCTTGAGATCCCTGCGGGCACGCAACCGGGAACTCTCTTCCGCCTCAAGGGAAAGGGCGTGCCTGCCGTAAGAGGCGGCGGGCGCGGCGATCAGCATGTCAAAGTGCGACTTGACGTTCCCAGGCGTATGACGGAAACCCAACGGCAGTTGCTGGCCGAATATGCCAGAGAGATGGGGGAAAGTCCCAGGAGTAACGATGACAAAGGGCTTTTCGGCAAAATGAAGGATGCCTTCGGCAAATAAGTTTATGCGGTCAGGAGTTTACATTTAACATTTTGGCACAAAATGTTAAATGTAAACTCCTGACACCTTTTTTGAAGGGTGTGTCATATGGACTGGCTGGAATTGATACTGGATGCGGAGAGCGATATTGCGGCTGAGCGGGCTGCGCTG
>JAQVUQ010000285.1 GCA_028699365.1 bacterium
GTAAAGAAGAGAAAAAGCCGGACGAGAAGAAAACGGCGGCAACGCCTGCCGGGAAGAAGGGAGCAACTCCTGTGAAGGAAACTATAAAGTATGAGGATTTTGCCAGGGTGGATCTGCGCGTGGCCAGGGTGGTGGCGGCAGAGAAGGTGGAGAAGGCCGATAAGCTGTTGAAGCTGGAGATAGACCTGGGCGAGGAGAGCACTCGCACCATAGTAGCCGGTGTGGCGGCGTATTATACGCCGGAAGAGATGATAGGACGTCAGATCGTGGTGGTGGCCAACCTGGAGCCGGCCGTCATCCGCGGCGTGGCCTCCAACGGCATGCTGCTGGCGGCTTCCGACCAGGAGAAGGTAGCCCTGCTGGCACCCGATCTGATGATGACGCCCGGCACTCAGGTAAAATGATGCTGGTAGATACGCATGTCCATCTGCAGCACGCCAAGTACGCCGGCGATCTGGAAGCCGTCCTGAAACGGGCGGCCGAGGCCGGTGTCGGCAAGATGGTGGTAGCCAGTTACGATCTTCCCGCCAGCCGGGAAGCCGTACGTCTCGCCGGAGAGGTTGAGGGATGTTACGCCGCCGTAGGCATCCATCCTCACTCGGCCAAGGATGTCACCCCGGAGGTCATGGACGAACTGGAAGCTCTGGCCGCAGCACCCCGAGTGGTGGCGGTGGGAGAGACCGGTCTGGATTACCATTACATGTATTCCCCCAGAGAGGCGCAGCTTGCCGCCCTGGAAGCGCATCTGGCGTTATCGGAGCGCCTGGACAAGCCTGTTATAATTCACGACCGCGAGGCGCACGACGATATGCTGGCGGCGCTGGAGGGCTATCCCGTCGATCGTCTGGGCGGTGTCTGGCACTGCTTTTCCGGCGACCTGTCTCTGGCCGAAAAGGTCATGGATAAAGGCTGGTATCTGGGGATAGGCGGCATAGTCACCTTTTCCAAAGAGCTGGCGGAAATCGTGCGGCATCTTCCGCTGGAGAGAATCGTGCTGGAAACGGATGCTCCGTATCTGGCTCCGGCGCCGCATAGAGGGCAGCGCAACGAGCCTGCCTGGACAGCGATCATTGCCGCCAGGGTGGCGGCGATAAAAGAGATGGATGCGGCCGTGGTGGCGCAGGTTACATCGGCCAATGCCGCAGCGCTTTTCGGGATTTAACAGTATCTCCGGCAGGCTGCCCGGGTAGGCGGGCCTGAGCGTAAATCACTTCAAACTTCAGCCTTCAGACTTGCAGAGAGACAAGGCTTAGGAGGACGTTATGGCGGAGCAGACGGAAGAACTTCTTCAACAGGCAAACCACCTCTATCTTAAAGGCGATTACGCCGGTGCCGTCAGGATCTGCCGCCAGGCTCTGGCCGTGGAAGAGACCTCCAGGGGCCTGGTTCTGCTGGGCGAGGTAACGGAAGCCTGTGGAAACCTGACTCAGGCGTTGCAGGAATACCGCCGGGCGCTGGACCTGGACCCTGACAATACCCGGGCAGAAGAGCATATCGGCCGGCTGGCCCTGCGCCAGGCAACGATGCTGTCCGGCAGCTCTGCCGAACGCCATCCCCTTACCGCTATCCTTCTCTCCGCGCTCCTGCCCGGTATGGGAGAGCTTTACAATCTGCAATTCGTCAAGGGCGGGGTAATCCTGTTCGTCTACATTCTGGTGTTTTTCAAGCTGCTGCTGCTGACAGGCTATATGTTTGCCGGCTACAACCGTACCGGCGCCTTCAATCTGTCCCCGGCCTGGCTGCCGCTGCTGCTGCTGTCTGTCGCTCTCTGGGGCTTCAGTCTTTATGATTCTTTTGTGGGAACAAAACAAGGGTCAAGAGAGTTGTAATAGGGTGGGGCAGAAATGAACTCGGTATAGTCTATAGTGTTTGAACAGCAACATCAAGCTGACATCTCTCGATCCAGCGAGCTATTTTCTGTTTAAGCAATTCTTATTTCCAGTCGCTTTCCTAACGCAGAAGCCACTTTTTCTAAAGTTGACAGTTTTATATCTTCCGCATGGTTTTCTATGCGTGAAATCGCTGTTTTCTTGGTCATTAACCTGCGAGCAAGCTCCTCCTGTGTTAAGCCTGCCTCCTCACGTGCCTGACGCAGCATAACACCGATCTTGAACTGGTCGTATCCTTCATCGTATCCTGTTGCAAACTCTGTATCTTTCTGCTTTCTATTGTCAATATAGCGATTCAAGTCAGTCATGATTTTGTCCTCCTGTTAAATTTGAGATAAGAGGATGGGATTGTATCCAGTTCCTCTACGAGCTTTAGAACCCAGGTTACCTTTTGCGCAGCTTTTCCAGGTAAAGAGTCCAAAAAATCTCGTACCGGACATTTACCATCAACGGTTTCATAAAAGACCACGGTTCTGTTCGTAACATCATGTTAACATGTGCGTTAACAAATTTCAAGAAATATTGTGAAAACCAAACGATTACCTTGTAGCATATTTAACTAAAATATGGAATAATTAACAAAGGCCTTTGTTGCCGGATAGCTGTTTTAATGCAGAGGGAGTGTTTCATGAAAGTTTACATTCACACGGACATTGAGGGTATTGCAGGCTGGGTCTTTTACGCCTCCTGGAACAGCTCCCTGGTGAACATCAACCATCTGGAAAGAATGAACCGGCTTCTAACTAATGAAGTCAATGCTGCGGCCAAAGCGTGCATGGAAATGGGCGCGGATGAGATTTACGTAAACGACAGTCACGGATCAGGGTACAATATCTTATTTGAAGAGCTTGCCCCTTCATGCAAAATCATACACGGAAGGGGCGGACACGGCCCGTCCTGGCTGCCTTTGCTGGATGAAAGCTTCGATGCGGCAATCGGTATAGGCATGCATGCCATGTCAGGCACTCCGGGTGCGGTTTGCGCACATTCCTGCTGGCATATGACACTTGGCGACGGCAGGGAGATAAAGCTCAGCGAGTGCACCATGTTTGCCGCTCTGGCCGGGACCAAAGGCGTTCCGGTGGTGGCTGTTTCCGGCGACGACAAGATCGCGGCCGAGGTAGAGGAAAAAATTCCGGGCTGCGAGACGGCGGTTGTCAAGGAAGGGTTTTCCTCACAGAACGCCTGCTCGCTGGTTCCCTCCAGTGCCTGCAATCTGATTTATGAAAAAGTGAAGGCCGGCATTGCCGGACGCGAGAAAATCAAACCGTATAAGTTGACAGGCCCGTTCAAGCTCAATGTATCCGATCGTGATCCCGATAAGCGGGAATTAACCGAAGACATGAGCGGGGACGATTTATGGCGGTTGATGCACGATGTCTGCCGCTGCTTCGGCAACAATTGGGGAGATCAGAGCATTGATGATCGTTCCTGGCGTTATCCCGACGTTCTTTTTAAGTAGGCAGGGGGGGAATATGAATCTGGATTTGCTGTTTGAAACCGGAAGCATCGACTTTGGCGTGGAACACTTTTCCGAAACGGAATGGACTTTAAGCGCCACGGGCGACTACGGTATCCTGCCGCAGACTGGAAAATACATCTGCTCTGCAGGAAGCGATGATCTTGCCCGGAACATAAACCGCCTGATCGCTGCGGATATATCCATCGCCAACCTTGAAATTGCCCTTACGGAGCCGGCGAATGCAGGCGGTCCGGGAGTCAGAGGCGACCGGGAAGTCTTTATGGAATTCCACAAAGCAGCTCCTTTTACGGTGTATTCCCTTGCCAACAATCATGTCCGGGATGCCGGAGCGGATGAATTGCGACGGACGCTGGAGCGGTTTTCAAAAGAAAACATTCGCTATGTAGGAGCCGGAAGCAATCAAACTGAAGCAGAAGCGCCGCGGTTTCTGGAGATCAAAGGCGTAAAACTGGGAATCCAGGCCTTTGCCCAGAACGAGAATCAGATAGCGGACAATGCGACGCCGGGAACGGCTGAGTTGCTGCCGGATAAAGTTCTTTCCGCTGCTGAAAAACTGGTGTCTCAGTGCAACGTTCCTATCGTTATTATGCACGAAGGATTCGAGTTTATGGACTTTCCAAGGGCGCAGCTCAGAAGCCTTTGTAATAAACTGGTCGAATCCGGGGTAAAGTTAGTAATCTGTCATCATTCACATGTTCCACAGGGAATTGAGAAAATCGGTGATTCCCTGATCTTTTACAGCCTCGGCAATTTCCTGTTTGACCAGCCTCATTTTGCCCACTATCCCTGGAGCCGGCAGTCGTTTGTCCCGGTCATTAAATTTAACGGCAGTAAAATTGCCGGAGTGGAACTTCGTCCGTTGTTTATCGA
>JAQVUQ010000286.1 GCA_028699365.1 bacterium
CTCCTGAATTGCTAAACAGCTAAACGGCTAACCAACTATTTACAGCCTGCTGTAAATAGCTGTACCCCAAGCCTGGTCAGCAGCGGCGCTTCTATCTTCAGGCCGGATATCTCCCGGAGAACGTCCAGCACCTCGCCCGGCTTGGCCGTGACCTCTCCGGACAATTTCAGGCGCATCGTCAGTTTGATGTCATCGCCCCGGCTGCCGGCATCCTCCAGCCGCAGCACGGCCGGGCGGATATTGAGCCGCCGCTCTCCCTTCTTGCTGCGCCGGAGAACGGATATCTCATCCTGCTGCAAAAAGAGTTCCAAGGTCGTATCTATTCCATCAGGCAGTATTTCATGCCACCGGGCCAGATAATCGGCCCAGTCCAGATCGGCCATCAAAGCCGGTCCTCCGGGCTCCATCATACGGACGGAGATAAAGCGCATACCCTCCGGCATCACCGCGTTTATGCGCCTCAGAAAATCTTCGGGAGACAATTCAACGTCCAATTCTATATCCACCGGCTCGCGTTCACCGGTGATACCCACGGACAGAGGCGAGGCAAAGGCTATCTTCTGCCGGGGATTGAAGCCCAGCGACCTGGACACCGGCAGTTCCGCCCGGCGCAGCGCCCGCTCCAGCGTTCGCAGTATATCCAGATGGCCTATATAGCGAATATCTTCACCCTTGCAGAACTCAGCTCTCAGACGATACATCGGCTTTACCTCCGGCCAGCTTTATCTCTCCACCCAGTGAGGGACAGGCACCGCAGGCGGTGCAGTTCCCCTGACGGCAATCCTCCGTCACCCGGCCATGCCGGGCCGCCTCATCCTCGCGCACCAGAAAGCGCTTGTCCACGCCGGAGCTGATATGATCCCAGGGCAGAACCTCATCATAGGAACGCTGCCTGCTCCGGTAGAAATCGGCCTCCAATCCGCACTCGGACAGTGCCTGTCCCCAGAGATCCCAGCGGAAGAGCTCGGACCAGGCATCGAAGCGACATCCTGAACGCCAGGCTTTTTCGATTACCGCCGACAGGCGCCTGTCGCCGCGCGACAGCACCCCTTCCAGCATGCTGGTGCGGGGATCGTGCCAGCTCAGCTTGGCTGAGCGCATTATCCTGTCATGGAAGAAGAGATCCTTCAGCAACCCCTGGCGGGCCAGCAGCGTGGCCTCGTCTATCTGTGGATGCCACTGGAACGGCGTCCCCGGCTTGGGCACGAAGGACGAGACGCTGACGTTGATCCTGACCCCCTTGCCGGTAACCCGGCGGCCCAGTTGCAGCAGTTCCCGCGTAGTATCGGCTATGCCGCGCACATCCTCCTCGGTCTCGGTGGGCAGGCCGATCATGAAATAAAGCTTGATCAGATCCCAACCGGCCGCAAAAGCAGCCTCAGCGGCGGTCAGTATATCCTCATGAGTGACGTTCTTGTTGATGACGTTGCGCAGACGCTGTGTCCCGGCTTCCGGGGCAAAAGTCAATCCGGCCTTACGTACCGCTCTCAGACTCTGTGCCAGTTCCACGGAGAAGCTGTCTATGCGCAGCGACGGCAGGGAGATATTGATGCCCTTGGCCTCGAATCGTTCCCTCAGTTCACGCACCAGCGGCCCGATGCAACTGTAATCCGCGCTGGAAAGAGAGACCAGGGATATCTCGTCGTAGCCGGTGCTGCTCACCAACTGCTCGGCCAGTTTCACCAGAGTATCCAGGCTGCGCTCGCGCACCGGGCGGTAGACCATCCCGGCATGGCAGAAGCGGCAGCCGCGACTGCAGCCACGCATTATCTCCAGGGTGATGCGGTCATGCACCGCCTCAATATAAGGCACTATCGGCGCCGTGGGGAAGGGGGCGTTGTCCAGGTCCAGGACAATTCGTTTCAGCACCCTGGCCGGAGCGCCTTCGGCAGGGGTAACGGCGAACACCATTCCATCCGGAGAATAGTCCACCCGGTAAAGGGAGGGAACATAGACACCGGCAACCCCGGCCAGCCGGCGCAGCAGAGCCGGCCTGTCCAGCCCCTGGCGGCGTCCTTCCGCCAGAGCATCCAGTATCTCCCCGACGGCCTCCTCGCCCTCTCCCACCAGGAAGAGATCGAAGAACTCGGCCAGCGGCTCCGGGTTGTAGGTGGACGGTCCTCCACCCAGCACCAGCGGATGCTCCGGTCCGCGGTCGGCGGCCCGCAACGGCAGTCCGGCCATATCCAGCACCGTCAGAATGTTGGAGTAGGTCAGCTCATGCTGAATTGTTATGCCCAATAGATCGAACTCGGTCAGCGGGCGCCCGCTTTCCAGGGCGAAGAGCGATAGTCCCTCGCCCCTCATCTCCGCTTCCATATCCGTCCAGGGAGCATAAGCCCTGTCGGCCAGCGCATCTGGTCGCGAGTTTATAATGTTATAAAGTATCTTCAATCCCAGATGGGATTCCCCCACCTCATAAATATCGGGATAGATCAGGGCTACGCGGGTTTCCACCGCCTCCCAGTCTTTGCGTACCGAGTTCCACTCAGCATCGGTATAGCGCCCCGGTTTCTGCACCCGGGGCAGAATTTTCCTTAATTTATCCTGCACGGTATCTCCTCTTGCTAAGCAAATATAAAGCGGCTCGAAAAATGGTATCGTGATTTTCGAACCGCTTTATTATACCCTATAACGGGGGAAGGATAAATCCGGGCAATACCTATCCAAACGATCTCGGATCTCTAAGTGATAATAGATGTCGCACTATGAGATCCATATCTGTTGAGGGATTTTCAATGGAATCATTACCGCATGATCTATGATGTTTTCTTAACCTCTCTGCATTATGAATAGCAATATCCTGACTGGCTTCCAAAATCTTGTAAGCATCCATCGCTTTATCATACCTTGGCATAAACTGGCCTAAACGTGCAATAAGTTGCTTCTGTTTGTATGCCTTCGTAGAGCATTCATAATGAAGCAGATACCATAATTCAAAACATGGATTGGAGCAGATAACACTTAACTTTGCTCGTCTTGCCCGTTCCAAAACCTCTTCAATATACTCCCGTTGATCATGATCGAAAACACACCAGATGAGATCGTAGGCGTTTTCGCGTTTCTTTTCTTTTGCATATTCTACTAAGCTCTTGGGGTCATTCCCACATCTGTTACCAGGAAATATTTCAATTGTTACTGTTTTGAGTCTTTTTTTGCATCTTATGGCATTGAAGTAGGCACACTCCGTCTCTTTACCCTCGCATATGATAAGAATCGCCCATCCTGATTCACGCACAGGCTTCTTTCGCCTGAACTCTTTATTCCCCCTGAATTCCCGCCCTTTCAAAAATCCAGTTCTCCTATAAACGGAATAGCACCGTAGCGTCCGGCTAAATAGCCCTTCCGGATATTCTCTGATTTCCTGGGCTTGTAATCCCACAGAGAGAATACGTCTGTTGCACCTTGCTCGTTCTTTTCCGTAAACCATATCTGATCTCTACGGAATAAATCCGAATCAAGTAAACCACAATCATGCGTAGTAAAGACTAACTGTGCTGGTTCCCGGTTATTTCTATGCATCAGCTTGATTATATATCTGGTAAGCAAGGGATGCAGACATGCATCAAGCTCATCAATAAAGATAACTCCTCCGGTAATTGGTATGGTCAAGAGCCATCCGGCTAAAGAAAAGAAACGTTTGGTTCCGGCAGATTCGTCCTTTTCTAAGTCAAACTCTACCTCTTCTGCTACGCCATCATTCTTAATCAACATATGTTTGGTTATTACACGAGCCCCATAAGGCCCTTTAATGGTCATTTTCTTATTACTAATAAGGGGGTCTAGCAAAGTGCTTCTTGTTTCCTCTGGAAGATGTTGCAAAAAAGGCTGCTCTGTAAGTGCTTTTTGCTCGATATCAAAATCTTCAATTCCTAAATCTGCAACTTTTAGTAGCTTCACTATATCAGGCTTAGCTTCAGGATAATTATCACAAAGCGTCATTGTAAATAGTTTGTCCATATCCCATTCGGATTGATCTGAAATAACTGTAAGCGCTTCCTTAAACCAATCAAAAACCGGAACAACCGTCTTGTTATCGTATTGCACAGCCACTGAAAGAAACAAGGCGTTTTCACGGGTTTTCTCTTTCAGCGCTTCTCGGTCTCCACGCCAGGAATCTCCGAAACTATATTTGTACAAGCCGTCAGAAAGTAGTTTTCTCTCAAATAACAACCTCGGCTTAGACGTCCTGGTAGCGGTTAGCCATTCAGCATGTATTCTCTGTCTATCAG
>JAQVUQ010000287.1 GCA_028699365.1 bacterium
GTCAGAGATCGCTGACGGGTGTGGGCTACGGCACCTATCCTTATGCATCGCTGGAATGGAAGGCATACCATAATCACGATTCGAAGCCCTTTGACGTGCCTCTGCACGCACACAATATCTTCCTGCACATCCTGGCCGAACAAGGTATACCAGGTATGCTGTTTTTTCTCTTTATAATGTTTAGCGCTTTCCGCATCTCTGCAGGTATTATTGCCAGGAATGGAAAAGAACGATTGTGGGGTATATGTGCCGCTGCAGTGCTGATTGGGTTTACGGTGCACGAGCTGTTTAATTACTATATCAATTATCCTTCTCTCGCATTACCTTTCTGGGCTTTTCTCGGCGGTATATCATCTGCTGATCGGAGAGAGATCGTTTTTGAAAGAGCGGGCCGGTCAGCATCGCTTCTCTTGCTGCCGGTTGTTTTGTTACTGCTGCTCCTTTCCGTCAGGATAGGAGCGGGACGCCTTCTGTATACCAGCGGCAGACAGCTCTATGAACAAGGCAAATACAGGCTTGCTATTGAGATTCTTGATAAGGCCATAATCTGGGATAAAGAGATGCCGCTGTATCATGTGTATAAAGGTAAAGCATTATACCGCCTGTATATACAAGATGGAGACAGGCGTTACTTGAAAAAGGCAATAGCGTCATATGAGCTGGCGGTGTCGGAGGGACCGCCTGAGTCTCGTTATGTTCTTGATCTGGCTGCACTTTACAGCGTAACGGGCGATAACGATAAGGTGCTTGAATTACGTAAAATAGCCGGGAAACTCTCGCCACGTTCACGTGATGCTGCTGTGCTGCCACGTGAATACGATTGCCGCCCTGGGTATATCGATGTCGCTGGTAACATACGCCGGTACAGCAAAGATAACATGAGCGTATGGGACGGTATGGTTATCAAGAGAGTAACTCATTGGGGATTGCTGGCTCCACTCCAGTCAATAAGAGGTGAGCAGGAGAATAACCGGCACTTGTCGAAGTAGAAGACTAAGAATGGTATGAGGTGGTCATTTGTCCGATCCGGGAAATGTTTTGAATGAGATAGGCGAGCACATACTTGCTGCCGGTCGCTTGCTGAGGAGCTATAACGAAGAACTCTCCAGTCAAACAGAGATGCTTTTTTCCGGTGACAGAGCCAAGGTTATATCCCTGCAGGAAGAAGAGCGCCGTCGAATCGCCAGGGATCTTCACGACGGCCCGGTGCAGAATATTGCCAATATAGTCCTCAGGCTTGATCTCTGTGAACAATTGCTGAAGAAGAGCCCTGCCAGCTTACCGGATGAACTGAGCGAGCTTAAATCTATCGCGCGGTCCTGTCTTGATGAGGTCAGGAAATTTATCTACGATCTTCGCCCTATGGCTTTGGACGACCTGGGTTTTGCTTCCGCCATGCGGCAATATATCAAGGAATTCAGCAAGAGGACGGGTATCGGCATAGATGCGAATATTTCCTCATCGCTTCCCCGGCTGAAGAGCGACTATGAACTGGCAATGTTCAGAATAGCTCAGGAAGCGCTGAACAACGTATACAAGCATTCCGATGCAGGCAAGGCCTCGATCGATGTCAATTCCTCCAACGGCATGATAATCCTGTGTATTCAAGACAACGGCAAGGGATTCAAGCTTGATGAAACTTTGAAAACTCTCAGTACAAAGCAGAAATTCGGTCTCGTAAGTATGCGCGAGCGGGCTGAGTTGCTGGGTGCTGATATCGATATATCGACGTCGCCCGGTAAGGGGACTTCCGTGACGCTTACAGTTAAGGTGTGAGGAGAGTGAGTTATGGACGGCATCAGGCTGCTGATTGCTGACGATCATCCTCTGATGCGGGAGGGGATCCAACGTGTCTTATCCGAAGCCGGTGACATCATCGTAATAGGTGAGGCCAAAAACGGTATTGACGCCGTGGAGATGGCCAGATCCCATGATCCGGATGTGATCATCATGGATATCAGCATGCCGGAACTATCGGGTGTGGATGCGACACGCCAGATAAAGAAAGAGAGTCCCCGGGTCGCGGTTCTCATTCTGACCGTCTACGAGGACAACGAACATATCTTCGAGGCCATAAAGGCGGGGGCATCAGGATATATTTTAAAAGACATCGTTGCCGAGCGCCTGGTGGAAGCGGTAAGAATGGCCAGCGTCGGCGAGGCTCTGGTAGAGCCTTCCATTGCCTCCAAGCTGCTGGAGGAGTTCAGCCATATCTCCAATTATCGCGAAGCCTCAGAAGTGTTCGACGAGCTGACTGCCAGAGAGATAGAGATCCTGCAGGCCATAGCCGACGGGCATGGCAACAAGGATGTCGCCTCGTCGCTCTTTATCAGCGAGAAGACGGTGAAGAATCATCTCTCCAATATATTCAGAAAACTTCAGGTCAATGACAGAACCCAGGCTGTATTGCTGGCTCTCCGCAGGGGTCTCATCAATATGGAGTAGGACTATTTGCCTATGTAAAATAAGTAAAAAGACTCTGGTGTCCCAACGATTTATCTGGCATAATAACATCAAGCTTAAATGAGCTGAAAGAATAATAAAACATTTGGGAGGTAATTTATCATGGAAATGCTGAAGAGATTGATGGTCGAAGAAGAGGGCCAGACCATGACCGAGTATGCGCTGTTGATAGCTCTTATCGCACTGGGCCTGGTTACTGTTCTGACAACTTTCAGAGGGGCGCTTGAAGGTGTATTCACTAAGATGGGTGGCACTGTGAATGATGTATCAACTGAGATACAAGCTCCGTAGGCTCTGTGCGTAGTGCATGAGCAAGATAATGTTAAAGCTGAAAACATATATTAGATATCGCAATAATTGCTTTAACGCTAAGAAGAGCCCTGCCTGTCTATTAAGGCAGGGCTCTTCAAAACTTATGAGGTCCGTAAATGTACCGTGTGATCAGAATAGGATTGATACTTGCTTTGCTGGCTGTATCCGTATATACGGATCATAAGAACGGCAAAGTCCTTAATAAGATAACCTTTCCGGCTATGTTCTGCGGTATCATCCTGGCATGTTTCGATAACGGCATGGAGGGATTATCCGACAGCCTGTTGGGTATGGGACTGGGGCTTGCCCTTTTTATTCTTCCCTTTATGATGGGTCTGCTCGGTGCCGGAGATGTGAAACTGCTGATGGCCGTCGGTGCATTGGGTGGTCCGGGTATGACCTTCCAGAGCTTCTTGTTCGGCAGCATGTTCGGCGGCTTGATGTCGCTGTTTGTAGCCATGAGAAGAGGCGTCTTGCTGAATACCTTAAAGGGAATGGGCAAGGTGTTGAGCAATATGTTCTGGAAGATCTTTATGAAGGTGGATTGCACAGAACCGGTTTCCATTTTTGGTGCAAAAAACAAAGAGAGGGCGTTCCCCTACAGCCTGGCAATAGCCGTGGGTGTAATAATCGCGTTTTTTATTAAGATCTAAACGGGGGAATAGCTTTGAGGCGAAATGCCGGTCAGTCGTTGGTGGAAATGGCCTTGGTTCTGCCCCTTCTCTTGCTGCTCATTATGGGGCTGGTGCAGTTAAGCACCATATTGAGATCCAAGATGATTTTGGAGCATGCCGCCAGAGAAGGCGGGAGGTTGGCTGCCGTAACTGCGCTTGAGGACGGAAGTGACGGCAGAATTAAACAGGCTGTTATCGATGCTGCGGCATCTCTTGATCCGGCGATTAAAGCAGCGGACATAGCGATATCGCCTGCGGAGGTTGAAACCGGCAGGATAAGCGGTTCACCGATAACTGTCGGAATCAACTATTTGCTGCCGTTGCAGATCCCGATAATAAATTCCATTATAGACCGCTGTCCACTCCAGAGCAGGGTGGTGATGAGAATTGAATAACGTCTTTGCAGTCTCATTGACCAGGCGTGGGCAATCTCTGGCTCTGCTCTCGGTAAGTATGATAGTTATTATTCTTCTGGTAGGAGTGGTGCTGGATGCCGGCAATATATTCTGGCAGTACAGACAACTCAGGAATTTCTCGGATGCTGCTGCTCTTGCCGGTGCCGTAGAGTTGCCGCAGTCGGCAGCCGCCAGAGAGAGTGCAGCAGAATATTACTCAAAGAATGTTTCGAAAGGGTTAACTGCAGTCGGTGCAGAAATTAATACTGTAAAATATGTTGGGAGCGGTGAGTTATTGTATGTAACATCACCGTTCAGGGACGATCGGACATTTAAACTCGGCATACCCTCAAACTGGGCCATAGAGGTGAGAGCCGAGCGGAT